>JAAUTJ010000537.1 GCA_012031475.1 Leptolyngbyaceae cyanobacterium SM1_3_5
AGGTGATTGATGTTTTCAGTGCCAAAGCGATCGGGTTTCATCAATGAAATTTGATAGAAATACAGCTTTTCGATCGATAAAAACAGCAGCAGAAGCGATCGCTTCTGCTCTGAAATTCAATCAAATTAATGAATGGTGAGGGGCGAATCACACAAAAAACAAATGCGTGATGAACGCTGCAAACGGCTTTGTGGAAAACCGTTCGCGATCGATCGCAATGAATCAGAAATTTAGTACAGTTCTTCTTCTTGGTGGGTCATGATCGTGCAGTCCGAAGTCGGGTACGCCACACAGGTCAGCACATAGCCCGCTTCGATTTGGTCATCATCCAAGAAGGATTGGTCAGACTGGTCAACGGTTCCAGCGGTAATTTTTCCGGCGCAAGTCGAGCAAGCACCCGCACGGCAGGAGTAGGGCAAATCAAGACCTTGCTCTTCCGCCGCATCGAGAATGTACTCGTCATCGGGTACTTCAATGGTGGTGTTTAACCCTTCAGCTTCATTGATTAGCGTTACTTTAAAGCTAGGCATGTCGTCCTCTCAATGTGTCAACGGCAGTATGAATCACCTCCGCAACCTGCTCTGTAACCAGCGCGTTGATTGCGATTCAGCGTTCTCCTCTTTAGATACTACGGGAAAACTATTTCACCGCATCCCCTGCTGTGAATGGGATTCGTAATGTAAAAAATTGTTTTTATCTTAAATTACTTATATCCGCATGGATTCTTGTGCTATGGCGCGATCGCGTCCCATTCTCCTGAGATAATGCGGATGACTTTTCTCAAGTTGCTCATGCCTGTCCGAGTTGGCTTAGTTGGAACTGGCTACGCTGCCAAACTTCGCGCCGATGCCTTTGCCAGTGACGATCGATCTGACCTAATCGCCGTTTGCGGCCATTCGATCGAATCTGCGATCGCTTTTGCCAAGAACTACAGTGCCCAAGCCTATGCAAGCTGGACGGAGTTGATTGCCTCGGATGTCGATCTGGTCGTGATTGCGACCGTGAATCGCGACCATGAGGCGATCGCCCGTGCTGCCCTGACTGCCGGAAAACATACGGTGGTTGAATATCCGCTGGCTCTGAATGCAGCCGCAGCAGCGGAATTGATTGATTTAGCCCAAGCTCAGCAAAAGCTCTTGCACGTTGAACATATTGAACTGCTCAGCGGCATTCATCAAACTCTGGTGCGCGAACTAGGGCAAATTGGCAACCCGTTCTACGTCCGCTATGCCAGCATCAACCCGCAGCGACCCGCGCCTGCCAAATGGACGTATCAGCCCGCCCTGTTTGGCTTTCCGTTCATCGGCGCACTGTCGCGCATTCATCGGCTCACGCATGTATTCGGCACGATCGATTCGGTTGCCTGCGAAGCTCGCTTTTGGGCAGTTCAGAGCGCTACACCTCCTGTCTCTGCACGGCGCTACTCCGCTTCAGCAGCGGACTGGTGGCCGAAGTTGTCTATGGCAAAGGCGAAGCGCTGTGGCAGGCAGAACGATCGCTCGTCATCCAGGGCGATCGCGGTGCCCTGATTCTCGACACCGACAAAGGCACGCTGATTCAGGCAGACGGGGAGCGATTGCTCGACATGGGCACTCGTCGCGGCCTGTTCGCCAAAGATACGACGAATGTGCTAGACCACCTGACAGCAGGCGCACCTTTATATGTCAGTCCAAATTCAAGCCTGTACGCTTTGAAGGTGGCGGAAGCGGCAATGCGATCGGCAGAAACCGGGGCGGCGATCGATCTGCAACGGTAGCTGATTAACTGCCGCCTAGAGGCGATCGCCCCTGAGATCGCGATCCGCAAACGCTACTGTGATTTCGATCGTAAAAGGTGCGGGTACAGCGCGATTGCTCCATCCAAGCTTTTTCTTTTGCGGCGCAATGATAGGCTAGCTCTTGTCTTGTCAATCGATTTTGCTGATGGCTGCTCCTCCGTCTTCGCGCAATTTACCCGATCGATCGCCTCCGCAAACTTCACTGCGTCCGCGTCTGGTCAATCGCAGCGGCAGCAAAACTGGAATTGTTCGCGTTGGCGCAAAGATGGCGCGATGGCGCGATCCGTACCATCTGCTGCTCACCCTGTCTTGGGTGCAGTATCTCATCTTGACGTTTATTTCGTTTGTGGCGGCGAATGCGCTGTTTGCGTTTTTGTATCTGCTCGGTGGCGACGGCATTGCCAATGCCCAACCGGGTTCGTTTCCCGATGCGTTTTTCTTCAGCGTGCAGACGATGGCCTCGATCGGGTATGGCGCGATGTATCCAACGACGACCTGGGCAAATCTCGTCGTGACGATCGAAGCGCTCACGGGTTTACTCGGTTTGGCAATGGCAACTGGACTGATGTTTGCCCGCTTTGCCCGCCCCACCGCACGAGTCTTGTTCAGCAAAAATGCGGTGATCACCGTGCAAGATGGCCTGCCGACGCTGATGCTCAGAGCCGCTAATCAGCGACACAATCAGGTGATCGAGGCGCAAACGCGGATGACGCTGGTGCGGAATGTGACAACGCCCGAAGGCGAATTTATGCGGCGGTTTTATGACATGAAGCTGGTGCGATCGCAAACGCCTGTGTTTGTCTTGACCTGGACGATGATCCACCCGATCGATTCTGACAGTCCGCTGTATGACCTGACGCCAGAAGATTTGGCGGAAATTGAAGCGGAAGTGGTCGTGACGCTGACCGGACTGGATGAAACCTTTGCACAGACGATTCACGCTCGCTATTCCTACATTGCCTCGGAAATTCAGTGGAATATGCGCTTTGAAGATATTCTTTCGCGCCTGCCGGACGGTCGGCGGGCAGTGGACTATCGCCGCTTTCATGAAGTCGTGCCGATCGGCGATCGATTTTGAGGCAGGGCGATCGTGGTTTCATACCTGTCTACTCTCTTGCGATAGAGAAGTAGAAGCGTTTGACAGATTTCAACAAATCTTACAGTCAACAATTAAATCGAACTGTTAAGCAATGTGTAACTCTTGTGTCTTGTTATGTTTTTGACTGATTGAACACGCAGGAGTTGGGTATTCTGTAAAAAATAAAGAAAATCTTAAGGACAGAGCCATATGACTCCTTTGCTGCTACGCCAACTGTGGACACTGGTTGAAGCCACTCAAGCTCAACTGCTGCTGAGCCTGGATGACAATAGCCTGGTTCAGTTTTTGAGCGATCAGCTTTGCGGCCAGCGATCGCTCAACCACCAAGAAAGCGACACGATCAGCACCTATCTCTATTCACGCCTGACGCTGATTCGCGACATTGCCCAAGAGCGCTAGGCGCTTTGCTGGCGATCGCTCATCGCTCAAAACTTCAGCTTCAACCGCCTGTCGCGATCAGCTTCGGAAGTTGATTTGCTGATTCTCCGGTGTGTCAGTCCTGAAAGCTGAAGCGGGCTGTGTTGCCCCGATCGCGACTAAAAAAGCACGGAAAAACTGCGCCGAGCTTGCCGCGCAACAAATCGCCATTTCACAGATAACGCCATTTCACAGTAAAATGGTCAAAGTGCCTAGCCTGGAGAGGTGGCAGAGCGGTTGAATGCGCTTGACTCGAAATCAAGTTTGGGGCAACTCAACGGGGGTTCGAATCCCCCCCTCTCCGTTTTTAAACTCAGTGATGCTGAATAGCAATATGAAGCCGTATGAATCGCAACTGAGTTGGGATTCATACGGCTCTAAATTTATATACGCAATTAGTAATACCAATTTGATATGAAGATGCACATTACTGTAGGGTGTGTTAGCGCAGCGTAACGCACCATTGCCAGACGTTTGGTGCGTTACGGCTAACGCCTAACACACTCTACATTTGACTACGCTTGACGGCGCTTCACATTAACTTGGTATAACGCCTTAGGCTTTTACCCGATCGCACTGTTGAGCAAAATCAGGATCGCGATCGCCTAGAATTTCTAACAAAATAATACATTTATACCATAAACTCAGATCAGCCTTAAGCTGGGACTTGGCAAGTCAATCGGTCAACCTTTAGACTTGCGT
>JAAUTJ010000538.1 GCA_012031475.1 Leptolyngbyaceae cyanobacterium SM1_3_5
GTTAAATTGTGAAAAGTTAACAGCAAGGCAGACAGCAAAATCGTGAACAGTCCTAACATTCAAGCATTGCTCATCAACAGTCTTTTCATCCTATCGAGCCATGCCAAGAAAAAGGGTGCATTTTTTAGGGGAAGCGATCGCGCCGTAATTTGGTATTGCTAAATTTAGTAGTCAGACAAGACGATCGCGCCAGCTTGCGATAGAACTAGATAGGAGCATCGTCTCTTTGCCGTGTTTCCCTCAGAATTTTGATGCAGGATAAACTTCAGAAAAGCGCAAAATCACTGATTGAACTTGTGATCAATGGCGTTTTGATTGCATTTTTGCTGGGCTTTGTGTTCCCCACGCTGCTTCGATATGCGAACGGAAGGGCAATGAATCCGAGCGATTTGGAAGCGTTGCGACATTCGATCGTCGGACAAGAGAGTGCCGGAAATTTCCGAGCGGTGAATCCCGATAGTGGTGCTTTAGGCTACGGTCAAGTGATGCCTGAAAATGTCGCTCCTTGGAGCAAAGCAGCGCTGGGCTATACGCTGACGCCAGACGAATTTTTGGCGCGTCCCGATCTACAAATTGCCATTCTGAATCACAAGCTGACGGAATATTGGCAAGAGGCGATCGATCGATCGGGCGGCGATCAAGAAATTGCCGTTCGCATGGTGGCAAGCCGCTGGTACAGTGGCCGCGCCGACTGGTACAACTCCACCACGCCGCAGTTTTACAACGGCACCGAGTATCCATCGATTCAGGAATATACGCTGTCAATCCTCGAAAAATATCAGCAGCATTAATTTCAGTTCAATGCCTATTTCTCTGAGGGCTATTTCATTCTCCGCCATCGACCTCAAAATCAATTTCTGATCATTCAAAGCACGATCGCCCCGTCGTCAACACGAAAGAGGCAGAACTGCTTGCCAAACAAGCAACATGCTTCCTCTATGGTCTTTAAAGTTGCAAGATGCAGGCGCTAGAGATGGAAGCTAGCCCCGCCCGAAGGCAGCGAAGCTATCGCTCCGAAAGATAAAGGGCGATCGGCTTCACTTTTCTGTTTTCGCGGCAGTCTGCTCCAAAACAACAAAAAATAGGCGGAAGGAGCTTTATCCTTCCGCCTGAATTCGATCGAGTGTTTTGTAAGCAGCGCTTACTGCATCGGCTCCATACCGCCTGGGCATGCGTCCCCAGCTGTAGGTGCAGTGGCGGTTCCAGTGACCTCTTTGGTTTGACAAGAAATAACTGAGGTCAAACCTTTGTCTGTGACAAACACAGCACCGCTGTACTCTTTCAGCGAAGTGTCTTCTGACGTGGCGACGATCGTAGCCGATGTTCCTTCATCAGCCCCGGGAGTGTAGGTGTAGTTGTCGGTTTCTTTCGGAAGGCCGATTTCCAATGTCTCAAAGTCTGTTGCAAATTCGCGGTTTTCAATCCGGTAGGCTTGCTGAGCGCGGTTGACTGCACCGACTGTCGTTTTTGCTTCGCTCATGCGGGCTTTGGCAGCCTGGTTGAGGAAGGAAGGCAGGGCGATCGCCGCAAGAATACCGATGATGATGATGACCACCAGCAGTTCGATCAAAGTGAAGCCTTTGTCCTTGTTCTTGGTGACGAGGTGCTGCAAAAACTTGGCTTTCAGTTCGGTTTTCATGAGAATTGTTTCTCCTTTAGGTTCGGGACAATGGATTTCTAACTCCTGAAACTAATCTGCCCAAGCCTTGTGCATTTCATATCACCCCCTCTAGAAAAATTCTGGAGAAACAGTCTGTCCTCATTTCCTAGAGCGGGGTTTAATGCGATCGCTGCGTTGCCGTTTTGGTTTGCCCCCTTGCGTCTTGGAATTCCCCCTTTGGTTGCTTTTTCCCGTTGTCTTCACCGACTGAGAATCGGCAACGGCAACGGTAGATTCCTCATCTCGTTCTAACCTTGAGCGCAGGTGTTGGCGCACTCGATCGTGCATCTGCTGCCACACCGCCAAGCTTTAGAGATCCGGCTGAGGCCAACAGGCTTCAGCCTGTGAGGAAATTGAGATTTGCCAGAAACAAATTGTTCAGCCGCTTCTGCGCTCAAGGCTGGCGCACAATGCCAAAAACCGAAGTGTAGCCGTGCAGAAAGGTCATGTTGCCGACTGGTCCGATCTCGCCATTGCAGAAAAATCCGCTAACGGGAACTTGGGTGAAGTAGCGATCGAACAATTTCGAGTCATGGTTCGGCTGACCATACAGCCCTTCGCCTCGACCCAAACAGGAAAACATCAGTGCGCCCACCGCCTCGCTTTCTGTTCGATGGCGATCGAGCAAAAGCGCTAGATCTTCGCCCGATGTTTCGGCATCGCGCAGATGAAACTGGATGCGCTGACCCGGACGAATTCGATCGCCCACCGCGATCGCGCCTGTTTTCGGATCGACACCGAGCAGATTGCGAACCAGAAAATCGCCTTGTTCCAGCGTCGTTTTGAATTCGTTGCTGGCAATGCCGACAAACAGCGAATGCTGGGCAAGGACGCGATCGGCTTCGGTCAAATCTTGAAACAGCGTTTGCAAAATGTCGAGCGGGGTGCGGCGTGGACTGGTGCGCGGCTGGGCGGGAACCCTATCGGCATCCACTTGTTCTTCAAGCTGCATGAGAATGTTGCGCTCGGCTTCCACAACGCGATAGGCTGACCGATCGGTCGGCATCCTTGGGCAACGATCGCCTCCAAAACCACATTGCCGCTCAGCGCCAAACCCACCACGCCTTCGCGCACCACCTGATAGTTACAAAACAACGTGCTGTGCGGCGAAATCGTGCCTGCGCTGGCAAGTCCGCCAATCTTCACCGCGTTGGGATAAGCGTAGTCGAGTCCTTGAAGCAAGCTGTTGACGCCTGCCGAGACTGGATCGGCCAGCAAAATAAACTGCGGATTGTCTTGCGGATCGACGCCAACCAAATCGACCCAGCGATCGGGCGGGCTGTCGAGATCCGGCAAATCTTCACCGCTGACTTGAAACACCTGCACCTTGACATCCGGCAGTTTTGCCAGCGTCAAGCTGAGCGCGGCGGCTCCTTCCACTTCTTGCACCTGCGCCGCTTTGTCCACGCCAATCACGCCGCCACCGCTACAGCCAATCAGGGTAGAAACGGCAAGTTTTTCTTGCAACAGCGGCATCAGCCGCGAAAATTCGCTCGTAAAAGCAGACGAAATAAAGACGATCGCCAAATCTGCCGTATCTTGCAATCGGCTTTGTGCCTGTTCAACTGCTTCTGCGATCGCCCCTTCCAGCGAAGGACGAGTCGAGAGTGCGCTAACCCACTTCATCTTGTCCATCATATGTTTTGGGAGAATTCGACTGCTTTTACTGCACTGGGCAATCTGGACATTGGGCAATCTGGACATTGGGCAAGCGGTGCGGACGGTCAAACTAGGCGAAAGACACAATTCTGCCTTAAGATCAAGTAGGAATACTCATTGTGGTCTCGCCCTACCGCTTAACATTCGCTAACATGATCGATATCGGGAGTTCTCCATCATACCTTTCTTGCTGGGCTACAGCAGCAAAATCTTAAGAAATGAGCGGTCTTTCACTCAAATCATCAGGTTTTGTGCCTTACTTAGAAGGATGGAAATGGCTGGCAGTTGAGGTTTGAAACTCGGCGCAGCGGTAGGGCTACCCCACCAACAACACAGGAAGATTGGGACAACAGCATGAGCGATATTCATTCTCAAATTCAAGAAGAGCGCGACCAGGCTCGCGTCGTTTGCGACACCACTGGCGTCAACTCCCAAGAGTGCGCCGCCGCTTGGGATGCGGTTGAAGAACTGCAAGCCGAAGCGTCTCACCAACGCAGCAAAACTGAAAGCGAAAAGAAAACCTCGCTGGAACAATACTGCGATGCCAACCCTGAAGCGGACGAGTGCCGCATCTACGACAACTAATCCACCGCATCGCTCGCGAGTTTGCAGGCGATGTAAACTTTGAGGGAGAACTGAACTTCAGTTCTCTCTTTGTTGTGGACTCA
>JAAUTJ010000539.1 GCA_012031475.1 Leptolyngbyaceae cyanobacterium SM1_3_5
GAAAAGTTCTGGATATCCGATCGGATATTGGCTTTCTTGCAAGATCCAGACGGTCGTACGCTTGAATTATCCTGTGGTCAAGAAATAGGGTTGACTGTAGAACAGACCCCATAGAAATACGCTGCCTGGAGATCAACCACATGCCTAGGGCAAATCTGATTCGATTAGTTGAACTTGCAGCAATACTTGCAGGAATTCTACGCGGAGTTAACTCGTTTGTACCCGTTGATGCTTCTAGTGCAGTCCTAATTGATGGGTGAACAGCGAGAATTTTGCCCTTGCTCAATCCCTTTCCCCGAAGGAGAGGGACTTGGAATCTTGCTCTCTTCTCCCTTGGGGAAAAGGGCTGGGGGATGGAGGCGAATCGAGTTCATTACTCATCTAGGATTGCTATACCTGCGCTGCTTCCCGGATTGCTTGTACGATTGCTTTGCAGTCCCGCTGCAAGACGATTTTTTTCACAAGCCAATTTACGGTAGATGAGGCAGCCGGGATAAGCGATCGCCAAGCCGTTTGCTGGACTGAAACCTAACAGCATGGCCTTCTGTATGCAGCGATCGGTGCAGCCATCAGGCTGTAGTTATGTTATGTATTAAAAACACATACTCTCCTCAGTATATTTTCTAGCTAGAACACCAATATCTTTTCGTTATTTTTTCCAGATCAAATAAAACTAATTCTGTATAATTACTGAAAAGAACGGTTTTGTGGGTGTGCTTCAGTGCGAGCGATTGTCAGGGTTTGCAATCGGTTAGGCTTGCTCAGATGAAGCGATTGCGCTACAGGTTTAGAAAACGCAAGCTTATATCCGCTTCGCGACCGAGGCATCAATGTTCGCTCAATTGATTTTCACGGCATCCCCTTTAGAGGTGAGAGCGCACAACAATGAGAATTCCGATTCGTACTTTCCTCACCATTCCATTTTTGTTTTTGACGCTTGCTCCGGCTGGAATTGTGGGGCGATTGTTTTACTTAAATAGTCAAAAAGCAGTTGAACAAGTTGCTGGAGATTTGTTCAACCAAATTTCTAACCGCAGTCGCGAACGACTTCAGCTTTATCTGGCAACGCCCCACTCTATTAATCAACTGAATGCCAATTCGATCGAGCTAGGGCTGCTAAATTTGCGCGATCGTGCAACAACCGAACGCTATTTTGTTAAACAAATTCGAGCCGTCTATCAAGCCACTCAAAATCCAGATTCACTGCAAGCCAATAGCGACCTGACTGGCTC
Source organism: Leptolyngbyaceae cyanobacterium SM1_3_5 (assembly GCA_012031475.1). GTDB lineage: Bacteria > Cyanobacteriota > Cyanobacteriia > Elainellales > Elainellaceae > JAAUTJ01. Next base: position 1,233 of record JAAUTJ010000539.1, read on the forward strand.
GATCAACCATATCTACATGGGCACGGCGAGAGGCACATTTACAGGTGCAGAATATCGGCTGGTGGATGAAGAAAATCCGGCTTCGGAACCGATTATTGCGATTACTCGATTGGAGGGCGATCAACTCGTGCAATATCGCTCTAATTCAGATGGGAGTGCGGGCGATCGATTGGATAAAGCGCAAGCTCGCCGCAGACCATTTGTGATTACGGAGCGTCGCTGGTACCAAAAAGGACAGGAACTTTGGCTTAACCAACAGTTTGCAGGCTGGAGCATTCCCTACTGTGATGCTTCGACAGAGCGGCCTGTGGTGACGGCAGTGCGGCCTTTTGGAACAGATGGTCAATTGACAGGCGTTTTGGGGAGCGATTTTTTGTTTTCTGACATTGAAGTGTTTTTGAGAAATTTGCTTAAAGAGCTAGAAGTGAGCGGTGGAAAAATATTTATTTTGAACGAAAATCGCCAGGTTTTAATTCAGTCTGATGCGATGCAGGCTGGGAAGTGCGATCCGAGCGGTTCGGGAGAAATTCGGACTTTTCCATCCGCAAGCAACATGCAGAATTCTGTAATTAGCCAAATCGTTAAACCTTTAGAACCTCAACAGCCAGCCGAAAATCAAACCCTCAAACGTGTCAAGTTTGAGGGAGAAAACTATTTGTGGAATTCGCTAGAGTTCAACGATCGATATGGCTTGCAGCTTTCGATTGTGATCGTCATTCCAGAAGCGAGCTTTACGGGCGACATTGACGACAGCACCAATAATACAGTTCTGCTTTGTCTGACTGCACTTGCGATCACGGCCATCTTGGGATATTTCATTTCCAGACAGATTACTCAACCTGTTCTTCAGCTTGAACAGGCTGCACAAGGGCTAGTCGATTCAATTAATCAAGGGCGATCGCTTCACCTTCACATCAACAATCCGTCTGAGCTTCACACGCTTGCTCACTCGTTTGAATTGATGTCAACCCGCATCCGCGATTTGTTTGTTGCGTTTAGCCATTTTGTTCCTCAAGATTTTCTCAATTCGCTGGGCTGTCGGGATGCGACTGAAGTACAGCTTGGCAACTGTCGAAGTGCAGAAATCACCATTCTTTTCTCGGATATTCGATCGTTTACCAGCCTCAGCGAAGGCATGACGCCGGAGGAAACTTTTCAGTTTATCAATTCTTATTTTCAGCTTATGGAGCCTGCAATTCACGACAATCACGGCTTCATCGATAAATATATTGGCGATGCAATTATGGCCTTATTTGAAGGAGAAAATAGCGCTGATCATGCTGTCCAAGCTGGACTTCACATGCTCCAACGGCTAAATGAATACAATCAGGAACGATCGAGTAAAGGGCGATCGTCGCTTCGCATTGGCATTGGCATTCATTCGGGCAAAATTATGCTGGGCACAGTCGGCGGATTACATCGTTGGGACACAACGGTGATCGGTGGCGATGTAAATCGCGCTTCGCGGGTTGAAGGTTTAACAAAAGAGTTTGGCGCAAGTTTGTTAGTGAGCCAGCAAACGTTAAATGCACTACAAAACCAATATTGCCATCGCTATTTAGGTGCAGCTTTGGTCGGCGGTTTGCAAGAACCCGTGAGAATCTACGAAATCTATGAGGCGGATTCTCCTGAGATGATTTCAGAAAAAATTAGATCAACTCCTCTGTTTCAAGAAGCACTAAGTCTGTATGAGTTAGAAGACTATGCAAAAGCTTTAAGGCTATTTGAGGACGTTTTAGATATTTGTGTAGAGGATGGAGCAGCCCGATTCTATGTTCGAGCCTGTCGAAAACAATTAAATCGCCATGTTGAAGTCTGAGCATCATTAGTTCACGCGATCGCTCGAATCACCTGTTACACGCATCGCACCAAAAGGCGATCGCTCACAGAATCGATGCTTCACCGAATTCGGCTGCGGTAGTTTTTGGGTGTAGTGCCAACCAGTTTTTGGAAGTGGCGGTTGAGGTGATTTTGACTAGCAAAACCGCACCGAAGGGAAACGTCTAAAATTGAGAGGTTGCTGGTTCTAAGCAGCAGTTTGGCGCGATCGACTCGCTGTTGAATCACATACTGCCAGGGCGAAATGCCGATCGACTGCTTAAACAAACTGCAAAAATAATACTGGCTAATTCCAATTTCGGCGGCGATCGATTCAAGGCTCAAATCTTGACTCAAATTGTCGTGAATGTAGCTCAGTACGCGCTGGAGTTTCTGAGGCGACAAACCTGTCGAATAAGACTGAATCTGCGGGGTGCGATTGCAATAGTGCCGCAGCAGATGAACGGCGATCGCGTTGGCTAAAGTTTCACCATAAATTCGTCCGCCCGCACAGCCCGATTCAACTTCAGCTTTGAGGGCTAATCCGATCGCCTGAATCAATGAATCCTCATAGATTGCCGTGTGCGGAATCAGTTGCAGCGGGTCAGGATTGATCCAGTCCTGAGCGACCTGATTGAGCAGCGCAGGTTCAAAAGAAAGCGTGATAAATTGAATCAAATTGTTGCTGCTGGCCGCTCGATGCAGTGTAGCGGCGGGGATGATTCCAAACATTCCTGGATGGCAAAAATCGCTGTAGAACCGATCGCCAAGCCAGCGATCGCAACGAAAGGAATTGAGCGTCAAACAAATGCAGTGGAGCGCTAGTGCATGTTCACCCGTATCGGTTTTTGAAAGCGCATGATGTTCAACGTGAATTGTATTCCAATCTGAGAAGTAGCTAGCAGAGATCGGTGCATGGGCAAAAAAATTTGCA
>JAAUTJ010000540.1 GCA_012031475.1 Leptolyngbyaceae cyanobacterium SM1_3_5
TTGAGAAATCCCCCGAAGCGCGATCGATCCACCCGGATCGATCGCGCCTCCTCTATCGAGATGCCGACTCAATCACAATCCGCTTGGTCAACATCCGCATGAACTCGCCTTGATTCGGCGTTCGCAAAAGCGGTGTCCATTCGCTGTAGTACGCGACATTGAGTTGGTGCAGGCGATGCACAAAGCGATTCACAACCGACGCATTCCGACCGCAATCACCCGCGAAATTTCGGGATCATCGATCGGCGGCAGAAAATCCGGGGATTTTTGGGATTCTTGGGATTCAGACGGGTCGATCGATTCCTCAGATTTGGATGAGTCGATCGACTCTTTGGATGACAATTCTTCAGACAGCAACTCTTCAAACAAATGCTCTTGAGACATTTATTTACTCCTAATTTGTGCAAGGTAAAGAAGCAGAAGAACAAGCCAGACATGACCTGTTCTTCTGCACCAGCACCCCAAACACGAAGCCGCCTCACTGAAAATCAGCAAGAGCGGCCAGCGGAGTACAATGACAGCTAGCCTTTCAAGCTGGAATGGTCAGTTTTGAGAGGTTAGTTCCTTGAGGGTGCTTCGACCCACCCTTGGGGAACGTCGTTCTAGCTTCGTGAACTGGAAGCGATAATTGAGGCTACAACGTCTGGAGAAATTTTGCAAGCGGGTCGATCGAGAAAAAATTGAGGGCGATCGCTCCCCAATTGCAATCATTCACAATCAAAGCTCAAGTCGCTTGAATTCACATGAGCAATCGAAATACCAAATTTTGGCTGATTCCCGAATTCAACAATTTAGAGTTGTTTCAAGCGAACGCCATTCACTATCACTATGCTCGTCATTCGCATTCCGGCTATTCGATCGGCGTGATCGAAGCGGGAGTCGGCGGAAACTATTACCAGGGCACGACTTATTTAGCGCCGCCGCAAAGCATTATCTTGATGAATCCAGACGAGGCGCACACGGGCTATTCGGCTGAAGAACTGCCGCTCACCTATCGAATGCTCTACCCTAGTGTGGCGTTGATGAGTCAGATTGCGATCGATCTGCAAATCAAGCGTTTGCCTTATTTCACCAGCGCAGTTGTCCCAAACAAAACGTTAGCCCGACAGATTTTGTCGCTTCATTCCGTGCTGGAAAAGTCGATCGATCGACTTGAAAACCAATCTCGATTAATTGAAGTTTTTTCTACAGTTTTGCTGCACTACTCAGATGTTGAAATTCGATCGATTCAGTCAGCCAAAGAACATCATGCCGTTCGTTTAATCAAAGACTATCTTCATGATCACTTTAGCTCTAATGTTTCGCTAGAGCAGCTTGCCGAAATTACGAGGCTCGATCGCTCCTACCTGATTCGCGTTTTTCGGCAGGCGGTGGGAATGCCTCCCTACACCTACCTCAATCAGATTCGAGTAGAGAAAGCGAAGCAGCTTTTGCAGCAGGGAATGGCGGTTTCGGAAGTGGCGATCGCGGTTGGAATGTCCGATCAAAGTCATTTGAATCGACACTTCAAGCGAATTACGGGCATTACGCCAGGGCACTATCGCACGATGTCAATATCGTCCAAGACAAACTCGCTTTAGTGTCTTCATACTTCAGGTCATCCGCTCTAAGGTGAAAGCAATGACCTCAGCAGAAGACTTACTGAATCCACAAGATTTCAATTTGGCACAAATCAACATTGCCCTGATGAAAGCCACGCTAGAAGATCCGATCATGGCTGAATTTGCGAATGCCTTAGATGAGGTGAATGCAGTTGCCGATCGCAGTCCGGGTTTTGTTTGGCGCTTGCAATCTTCCACAGGCAATGCAACTGATATTCGCGCCTATTCTGATCCCAGAATGCTGGTAAATCTATCCGTTTGGCGAAGCGTTGAGCAGCTAAGAATTTATGTTTATCAAACGCTGCACGGTGAATTTTTTGTGCGGCGGCGACAGTGGTTTGAGAAATATCCAGGCGAACATTTTGTGATGTGGTGGATTCCGGCTGGCAAGCTGCCAACCGTTGAAGAGGCAAAAGCCAAACTTGAACATTTAGCGCAGCACGGCGATTCGCCCGAAGCGTTTACGTTTGCCAAATTGTTTCCACCAAACCGTTCCTGAAAAGTTCGCAAATGGCGCGATCGCATCCGACAATCAAACCGGAGCATTCTTGAATTTCATGCAGCATCTTCAAACAGAAGTTCTCGTCGTTGGGGGCGGAGCAGGCGGAACAGCCGCAGCAATTCAGGCAGCGCGGCGCGGGGCACAAACGATTTTGGTCAGCGAATTTGAGTGGCTGGGCGGCATGTTGACCGCCGCAGGCGTGAGCGCACCGGACGGCAACGAACTCGCCGCCCTGCAAACGGGCATCTGGGGCGCATTCTTGCGTGAACTCAAACGCCGCCAGCCGGAAGGACTCGATCACGCTTGGGTGAGCTTTTTCACCTATGAGCCACGCATCGGTGCCGAAATTTTTGCGGACTGGGTGCGATCGCTCCCCAATCTCCACTGGATTGCCAATCAGGTTCCGCTGGAAGTGCAGCGATCGGGCGATCGAACCACCGGAGTGCGGTTTGGCGACTATGCGATCGACGCGCAAATCATTCTTGACGGCACGGAACTGGGCGATCTGCTTGCCTTGGCCGAAATTCCCCACCGCTGGAGTTGGGAATGGCAGTCGGAAACGGCTGAACCGAGTGCGCCCGCTGAGCCAAACGAACTGACGCAGCGCTATTCCGTCCAGTCGCCAACCTGGGTCGTTGTCCTGCAAGAATTTGAATCAGATGCGCCAGACATTTCGGCTTCGCCGCTCGGCTCGATCGACTCCTTCACCACCGCATGGCAGGGCTACACGCCGGAAGCGTTCATCAACTACGGTCGCCTGCCAAAAAATCGCTTCATGATCAACTGGCCGCAGTGCGGAAACGACTACGGCGAAAAGCTCGATCGACTGCTCGACCGATCGATCGGCTGGAATTTGATCAGGAAGCCTGCTGGCACAGTCAGGATTTTGCCCGATTCATTCAGGCGGAATTGGGTCAGCGATTTGGACTGGCAGCGGATACTTTTCCGACTGCAAAAATCGGCGGCGGTGCGTTTGCCCTGCATCCTTACTATCGGGAAAGTCGGCGCGTTCAAGGACTTGTGACCGTGCATGAACAAGAGATTCTTCCGGCAGCGGGTGGACGAGTGGCGGCCTTCGTGGACGGAGCGATCGCAGTGGGCAACTACGCCAACGATCATCACTATCCCGGTTTCGATCTGCCGCTTCAGCCCAAGTCGATGCGCTGGGGCGGACGCTGGACAGGAACGCCGTTCGCCTTGCCCTATGGCTGTTTGGTTCCGGCCAGTACGGACGGCTTTTTAGTTTGCGAGAAAAATATCTCGGTGTCGCACATTGCCAATGGAGCGACGCGCCTCCAGCCGCTTGTGCTGAGCATCGGGCAGGCGGCTGGCATGGCGGCGGCGCTGCGGGTAAGTCCCTCCCGGGCGGCGAGTTCCGCGCTTCCGGTTCGTCGAGAAGGCAGCGGCAGGCGGAGCCGAAGCCTTCCAGAGGGGCCGCCGGACTCCGGTCCGCACCATGCCCACGTCCACAATCACGGGGCGGCCGTTCCTGATCGCCGCGACTCCGGCTTTCACCGCTCCGGGGCTGAACATCAGTGTCTTGGCGAACTCCACGTCCCCCGTGGTATGGGCGACCCGAATGATGATTTCCATCTCGTCCTCGGGGGCCTGAAACCGGCGATGGCGCTCCCGGATTATGGCGAAGCTGCGCTTGGTAATCGCGTCGCCCCGCCGCATTGAAAAGGACTGATTCAGCCATGAAAGCCTCCGCGGTTTTTCGAGAAATCCCGGCAGCATCCCACGAACCGCCGGGCGGCCTTCGGGCAGGAAGCGAAATGCAGGTGCAGGTAGGAAGCGAACACCGAGCCGCGGATCAATCCGGTCCTGAAAAGCCTCTTCCCCGGGTTTTCGGAGCATCAGCGCGGC
>JAAUTJ010000541.1 GCA_012031475.1 Leptolyngbyaceae cyanobacterium SM1_3_5
GACAGTCGTGCCCCTACCGCAATTTTATGAATCTGCTTCTGGCTCGACCACTTCGCGGACGCGATAGATCGGGCGATTTTGTGATTCGTGGTAGGTTCGCATACAAAGTTCTGCCAGCAGACCAAAGCTGAAAAGCTGAATGCCAGCGAGAAACAAGACAACGGCCAAGATTAGAAGAGGTCGATCGCCAATACTCTGACCCAGCGCCATCTTGAGGAACGTCAGGTAGAGGCCAAACAGGACACCGAGAGCGATCGATCCCAAGCCAATCACGCCAAAGGCGTGCATCGGGCGGGTCAGAAATTTTTTGATCGCAAAAATCGTAAACAAATCCATCAGGACGCGAATCGTTCGCCCCAGACCGTATTTGCTCGTTCCAAAGCGGCGAGCGTGATGCAAAACAGGCAGTTCAGCAATTCGCGCCCCTTCGATATAGGCCAGCGCGGGCAAAAAGCGGTGCAGTTCGCCGTACAGGTTCATGTCCGCCACCAGTTCCGATCGATACGCCTTCAGCGAACAGCCATAGTCATGCAGCTTCACGCCCGTGACCCGACCAATCAGCCAGTTGGCAATCCGCGACGGCAACAGGCGCGTCACCGCCGCATCTTGCCGCTCTTTGCGCCAGCCGCTCACCAAGTCGTAGCCTTCTTCCAGTTTCGCCAGCAGGCGGGGAATATCAGCAGGGTCGTTTTGCAAGTCGCCGTCCAGCGTCACGATCGCCCGCCCTTTGGCGTGGTGAAAGCCTGCCGCCATCGCTGCGGTTTGTCCATAGTTGCGGCGAAGCAGCACGGCTCGCAGGTCAGATCGATCGCGCACAAGCTGCTTGAGCAAATCCGTCGAGCCGTCAGTTGAACCATCATCGACACAGATCAGTTCGTAGAGGATGCGATGACCTTGCATTGTGGTGGCGATCGCATCGATCAGATGCGTCAGGCTTTCGACCTCGTTGTAGATCGGCACGACGATCGAGATGGCTGGCGGGGCAACAGCGGTAGAAACGGGAGCGTAAGGTTCAAACGACGTACTCATGCGCGAAAAGGCAAATCGGCTGCGAAATTCTTAAACTATCACGGAAGCACAGCACTGTGACGATCGCCCTACTGAAGCGAAATCATCTGCTGGAGCGCGATCTTTTCGTTAATTCCACTTCTTGCTGCTCAATGAAATTTAAACTATCAGCATCAGCCTTGATTTAGTGCTAGCGTTTAGCATTTCAACTGGCACAGATGTTGTTTCGACTTGCAGCCAGGTAAAGCAGTTGTAAAGTCTATCTCAACTCTCGTTGAAATCAACGGTAGATCGGGAATGCTAGAAGCATTATGACTGCGATTGCGATGCTGCACCGCCTGTTGAAAGATGCTGCTGACTTACTAGCTGTTGTCACTACCTGTTGAAGAGGGTTCATCACCTATGCCGCTAATTTCTGTTGTAATTCCGGTCTACAACGGGGTCAAAACGATTCAAGAGACGATCGAATCCGTTCAAAAACAAACCCTCAGCGATCTAGAAATCATCGTGGTCGATGACGGTTCGCAAGACAACACGCTAGCCGTTCTGGGCGCGATCGCTGACCCGCGCCTTAAGGTGATCCCCGGCACTCATGCCGGAGCCAATGCCGCCCGCAATCGTGGACTGTATGCCAGTTCCGGTGAGTATGTGTCTTTTTTAGACGCAGATGATCTGTGGACGCCCGACAAGCTCGAAGCCCAACTGCAAGCGCTGCGCTCGCACCCTAAAGCCGCCGTTGCTTACAGTTGGACAGACCGGATCGACGAGCAGGGAAACTATTTGCGGCGCGGCGGCTATCTCAGCGTCAACGGCTATGTCCTCGCTGAACTGCTGATTACTAATTTTGTTGAAAACGGTTCCAATCCGCTGATTTTGCGGCAGGCGGCGATCGAAGTCGGCGGCTTTGATAAAAACCTGACGGCCTGTCAAGATTGGGATATGTGGCTGCGATTAGCGGCTCGCTATGAGTTTGCTGCCGTGTCTGAAGTGCAAATTCTCTATCGCCTTTCGACCAATTCGATTTCGGCCAACGTGCTTGCGCTCGAAGCCTGCTGCCGCAAAGTGATCGATCGCGCCTTTGCCCAAGCCCCGCGATCGCTGAAATATCTAAAAAAAATACAGCTTGGGCAACGTCTACAAATACCTGACGTTCAAAGCGTTTGAGTGCCAGCCCGATCGCAAAAAAAGCGATCGCCGCCGCTTGGTTTTTGCTCAACGTTGTCATCAATGATCGATCGATGATCAGCGATCCGAGCGCCCGCTGTGTCGTCAAAAACGCAATTCGCAAGATTGCCGTGACGATGCTGCCATCGAAGCTGGCTGCCATCCTGCTCGATCGCTACAAAGAAGCAACCGACCTCAATCAAATTTTGTGTCACTTTTGCATCAATTTTGACGAGATTATCCAGCCGCAACCTGATCAATCTGAAGTGCCGCTGATGATTCGCTAACGAGCGGGCTACCCATCTTCCGAAGCAGTGGGGCTGGCAGCTTGAGCAGTTCGATCGCCTCACAAACGCTGCGCCTGTCAGGGCTGCACTGTTAGGGCTGCACTGTTAGGGCTGCACAATGTCACGATTCCACGCTTCGATCACCTGCTGAAGAGCGGGCGGCAAGCGGCCTTCGAGTGAATCTGCATATTGCGTTACGCCGTTTGACTGACCAGCATGACCGTGATGTAGTCGGCTGCTCCATAGGGCTGCGAAAAGTCCAGCCGATCGAAGCGATCGAACGACTGAAGCGTTTGGCGAAACCGATTGACCTGCTGCCGAGAAACGCGATAGCTGCGCTCGGATCGGCGGCCTGAGTTAATCTGCTCGATCACGACGCGGCCATCTTCATACAGCGTCGTCGTGGTTTGGCGCGGCAGCATTCCGCCATTGGCGATCGATCGAAACACAATGCCCCGTCCAAGCGGCTGCGGCAGATTTTCCGGCAGAATTTGAACAGGAGCGATCGTGCCGCCGATTGAACTTGCCGCCGGATTAAGCCGCACCTGCGTTCCGTCCTGATTGGTGTGATAGACCCACCGCTGACCGCCACTTGTCACGACGACGCGCCAGCCCGGAATCGCAATCATCGTACACATCACATCGGGTTCAGAAATTCCCAAGCAGCCATCCCAAGTGCGGCGCTCTGCCTGGGTAATACGTAGCCGATTCACCGGAACGTTCAATTGCTCTGAGGCAGCTTGCAGGACAGCAGTGCGAACCACCGCAGGCAGTTGAGCATTGGCAGGCGCATTGCTTTCTTGTCGCACCGTTACGCCTGTTGCATCCGAGCGATAAATCCAAGTTCGGTTGTTGGCTCGTGCCGTGACGCGCCAGCCTTGAACGATCGCCTCAGTGCAAGATTCACCCGGCTCTGCCAAACCCAAACAGCCATCCGGCCAAGTTTGACGATCGATCGAGACAATCCGCACCTGCCCTCTCGGAATGTTGAGACGCTGAGCCAGATCTCGCTGAACCGCTTGCCGCACCGATCGCAGGGCACGATCAGAGCGCTGTGCGGGCAATTCTGTCTGACCTTGAGCAAGCTGCATCGGGGTCGCCCACGGCGCAGCCGCGCCCACCAATTCTCCAGTCAGCAGCGTTCCTGCCACCAGCAGCATTGCGCCCGCTCGTCGAGGCCAGTAAAAATTCGAGTGGTATTTCATATCCAAATCCTACGTTGAATGGTTCGATCGAGCGGAGGCTGCAACTGAGGAGCGAACGATCGCAATCCCCGCCTATCTCGATACTCTTCCAGACTCATCGTGATCTCGATCGAGTTCCAGAAATTGAAACGGCTTGCGGATTGAAACGGATGACGGCTCGGAACGGTTTACGGCGATCGTGTCACAGCAGGCTCGTCACAATTTGATTCAGGCGTGGTCGGCCAAATCGTTCCCATGCGCTGCCGCCCCGCAAGAACAACTCCATCCAGCGGCAAGGCGAACCGTCGATTTCCCAGCCGGAACTG
>JAAUTJ010000024.1 GCA_012031475.1 Leptolyngbyaceae cyanobacterium SM1_3_5
GCGTAACTTATGGAGTTCATGCAGTGCAACGCCAACCAAACGGGAGCCAATTTTTGTGTCGCAAACTGCAATTCCGTTGAGCAAATCGATCGCTGTAATTCGCAAGTCTTGATTGCCATAGTCCTGCTGAATTTTTAGATTGCTGCCCACATAGCGAACCCAATCTCCTTCTTGCAAGGGAACAGCCTGCCGCAGCAAAACGGTCTGCGACAACGAAATCGAATGAGAAGGTTGACGCAGCGAACACACTTTTTTCATTGCTTTTCAATTCAAAATTGAACGATCGAACTAGGATTCAACAACCTGCAATTGAAGACAGGAGATGCAATCGATTTGCACAAATCCATTCGGCGTACTGCTGTAGATTTCGAGAGTTGCTTCTAGCGCAGCGTGAAACAAAATTCGATCGCCTGGAAACATAACTTTTTCCAAAGTTCGATCGATGCGAATTGTTTGAATCTGGCTAGTAGCATTTCGATAGTAGCAAAGGTCTGGTGCAGGATTCATGATAAAGGGAGGCACTAAAATCTGAATCACATTAGCCCTGTAAATTGACGCATTCGAGGTTCAAAACTGTACGGCTACAGGAACACTTAAACGGTGTTGATGTAGCGATCGATCGAATTTTCCAAAGCCGTTTGTTCATCTGGATAAAGCCAGATCAACTTGAGCTTACCGCGCAGAAAGCTCGTCAAGGAAAGTCGCACACTTTCCAAATCGGCTCGCAGTCGGCCAGCCTGAAAAGCCTGCTCAGACGTGGAATAGCATTGGGCGTCACTGATGCGGCCTTGTCGATCGATCATTCGGCACTCAAAGCTGTAGCCTGCTGGCTTCTGCACCACCTGAATAACCCAACCGTGATAAGACTCTTTCTTCATGCTCGTTGATTCCGCAACACTGCCCGCATCTGAAGCACCGAAATCCATCTATCCAAAGCATGAATTTTTTGTGCAGCCTTCAGAATACGAAAGTTTTGTTGAACTTTTGTGCAGAAATTGTGCAGAAATCATGCAGACAATCAGCAGTATTTTTACCTACTTCAAACGATATCCCAGGCTGTGTACCGTTTCAATAAAATCCTCTGCTGCACCTTTAGCTTTGAGCTTTTGTCGCAGTCCGCGAATATGGGAATTCACCGTTTCTGCAACAGGTGAATCATCCACCGACCACAACTGTTCAATAATGCCCGATCGACTTAGAATCCGTCTGCCACTCGCCACTAGAAGCTCTAGCAAAGCATACTCTTTGGGTGTTAAGGTTAGCGCTTGATCCGCATAAGTTGCTTCATGTGTATTGGGGTTCAACTGAAGATCTCCCCACTGCAACGTAAATTCAGGCGTGGACAATCCTCTCCGCAATAGAGCGCGCACTCGCGCCATCAATTCTTCCAAATCAAACGGTTTTGTTACATAATCATCTGCGCCTGCATCCAAACCGACAATTTTATCCGCAACCATATCTCGTGCTGTTAGCATGAGGACGGGAACCGCGCTTTTTAGGTGCTTATGTTTTTGTGCTTCTGCTGTTCGTAACCGCTGACAAAATTGAAGGCCATTGAGCTTGGGTAATGTGACATCTAAAACAATTAAGTCATAGTCGATCGCCTCGACCAAATTCCAAGCCGCCGCACCATCTCGCGCCACATCCACCACATACTGGCGGCGCGTCAACGCTTCCATTAAAACTTCTGACAGCTGCACATCATCTTCCACAATTAAAATTCGCATGGCTATGTCACAGTTGAAAAGTCATTTTATGTTGAGGTGTCTTTGGATGAAAGGCGCACTTGAAGAAAAATTACTCGCAGGCGGCTTAGGAATCATCTTGCTCCTGCTGGGGGCTGTCAATCTGATGTCTCCTAAAAATACAACACAGCTTTATCGAAAATGCCACTCAGGTGCGATCGACTTACAATATATTAGGAAATTTAACCGATTTTTATGCGGCGATGAGCGTTGCGGAATCGGGGCGGCGCGGCTACATCTTCTCTGATAGAACCGAAGAATTAGAGCGACACCAAGCCGCCGTGCAGGAAATGAAAGCCGAATTAAATCAGCTTCAGCAGCTTAGGAATCTCGATCGATCGCAACAGCAGCGCATCGAGCAGTTAAATGAACTGGCAGTTCAGCGCATGGACTTATTTAAGCAGTCGATCGCTCTCTATCAGCGCGATCGATCGACTGCAACGATGCAAACCCAAAATTCAATTACCGATTACAGTGTGCAGCTTCGGGAGCAAATTCAAACCCTGCTAGTTGAAATCAAAAAATGCAGAAAATCAGCAGCTACAAAACTCGCTTGAACAAGCACAAGTCAACATTCAGTTCGATCGACGATCGAACGAACTGCCAGCTTTTTAAGCTTAATCGTCGCCTGCGGCGTTGTGATTATCTTTTATTGGGCACAAAAGCGCCGTCAGAAGCTACAGGCACTCGAACAAACATTAGCGCAAGAGCAAGAACTCAGTCAGCTTAAGCTGCGATTATTTCGATGATTTCGCACGAATTTCGCACACCCTTGAGCGTCATTCTTGCTTCTTCCCAGCTTCTAGCAGAAATCTTAGAGCCAAAAATTGAGCAAAGTCAGCTTAAAAACCTCTACCGAATTCAAACTTCTATTAGACTGATGAGTCGATTAATTACTGATATTTTGACGCTGACCAGAGCCGAAGCAGGAAAGCTAGAATGTCGGCCAGAGTGGATTGACATTGAGGCATTTTGCCTCAATTTACTTGATGATCTACAGTCTTCCAATTCAGTCCAGCAAGCGCTTCATTTCACCAGCCAAGGAAAATGTGGGCGAGTTTATCTAGACGAGAAACTGCTCTATTCAATTTTGAATAACCTACTGCTAAACGCGATTAAATATTCTCTTACAGGCGAGCAGATTTTTTTAAGGCTGCGCTGCGATCGATCGCAAATTGAATTTGAAGTTCAAGATCAAGGAATTGGCATTTTGCCAAGCGATCGCGCAAACATTTTCACCGCCTTTTATCGCGGCCAAAATGTCGAGGCAATTCCAGGTAGTGGGTTAGGCTTAGCCGTCGTGAAAAAATGCTTAGAACTGCAAAACGGCAGTATTCAGGTTGAAAGCAATATCGGAGAAGGAACGCGCTTTACGGTTCAAATTGCCTGCTTGCACAAAAGCGATCGCTGCCCAATTTAATCGCAACCCTTTTCGACCGCAAACTCGGTACAATCAAGCTGATCCTTGCTGGGGCGACGCGATCGCCTTAGGTTGATGCTTCAGTTAATGCTGGCCGAATTTACCTCACCAGGGCCGATTATCCGCGAAATTGGTCCAATCACAATCCGCTGGTATGGAGTGCTGATTGCGTCTGCCGTGCTGATTGGCGTTTGGCTGTCGCAAGAACTCGCCAAGCGGCGCAACGTGAATCCTGACCTGCTGGGCGATCTCGCAATCTGGCTAGTCGTTGGCGCGATTCCTTGTGCAAGGCTGTACTACGTGCTGTTTGAGTGGCAAAGCTACGCGCAAAATCCGCAAGACATTGTGGCAATTTGGAAGGGCGGCATTGCCATTCACGGGGCAATTATTGGCGGACTGATTGCTGCTTTGATTTTTACTCGAATTCAGAAGGTTTCCTTTTGGCAGTTAACCGATCTCGTTGCGCCTTCGCTGATTTTGGGACAGGCGATCGGACGCTGGGGAAATTTCTTTAATTCCGAAGCGTTTTGGCCGACCCACCAACCTGCCCTGGAAATTGTTGATTCCTGCCGATCGCCGCCCGCCTGGATATGAACAGTTCGCCTATTTTCACCCGACGTTTCTGTATGAATCGCTGTGGAATATTGGTGTGTTTTCTCTGCTGATCTGGCTGTTTTTCTGGGGCTTGCGTCACCCCGGACGGCTAAAAGTTGGAACGCTATTTCTGTCCTATCTCATTGCCTACAGCAGCGGTCGCTTTTGGATCGAAGGATTGCGAACGGATAGCTTAATGCTGGGGTTCTTGCGAATCGCCCAAGTCGTTAGCTTGGTGCAAATTGCGATCGGCTTGTTCGGCCTTTTCTGGCTGTATCGGCTGGGGCGATCGCTCCCCGATGTTGTTTCACCTGAAGCAACTCAGACCAGCCCGTCCCCCAAAACCAAAGTCTAAAATAAAAAACCTCGAAGCGTGAACTTCGAGGTTGAAATCAGGGTGCATCTACCATTCTTTTCTTCTCAACCTGATAGAGGCGATCCGGAAAAAACGCGATTTTATTTCTGCGATTTCCTTTCTAAAAATTTCAGGGCTGAAAATAAAAAACCCCGGAGCGTGAACTTCGGGGTTGAAATCAGGGTGCATCTACCATTCCTTTCTTCCTCAGTGGACGAAGCCATCCGGAAAAACTGAAAGATTTTTTTGATTACAGGAGCTACTTTATGTCAACCCACCTTCTCGCGCCCGCTGTCTACATCGTTGGAGCAGGTCCCGGCGACCCGGAACTGCTGACCGTCAAGGCGCAGCGGTTGCTGTCTGAGGCGGATGTGATTTTGTTTGCCGATTCGCTTGTGCCGCGATCGATCCTGAAATGGTGCGATCGGATGCCGAGGTGATTCGCACCGCGAACAAGACGCTGGAGGAAATTTTGCCGATCATGGTCGATCGCGTCCGGGCGGGCAAGTCGGTGATTCGCCTGCATTCGGGCGATCCCTGTCTGTATGGCGCGGTTCACGAGCAGATGACGATGCTGGGCGAAGCCGAGATTCCGTTTGAGGTGATTCCCGGCATCAGTGCCTTTCAAGCTGCCGCCGCCAAATTGAAGGTTGAACTGACGGTTCCCGAACTCGTGCAGACGATTATTCTGACGCGAATCAGCGGACGCACTCAGGTTCCTTCCAGCGAAGAACTCGGCTCGCTCGCTGCCCATCGTGCCAGCCTGTGCCTCTACCTCAGCGCTCGCCACATCGAAGACGCCCAGGCGAAACTGTTAGAACATTACGCTGCCGATACGTCCGTCGCCGTTTGTTTTCGGATTGGCTGGCCGGACGAAAAATCTGGGTTGTACCGCTTTCGGAAATGGCAGAACTGTCGCGCCGCGAACAGCTTATTCGCACGACGATGTATTTAATTAGTCCGGCACTTTCCACTGATGCGGCGCGATACCGAGACGGGAGCGCTGTGCGATCGCGCCTCTACAATCCCGACCATTCACATCTGTTTCGATCGAATCAGAATTGATTTTTTCGGGCAATTTTGGCGCGATCGATCAATTCAAGCCGCATACTGAAAGAGCAGCGATCGGCAGATAGAATGATTCAGATTCTTCACCTCTCGGATATTCATTTGGGCAGCGGTTTTTCGCATGGCCGAATCAATCCTGAAACCGGATGGAATACCCGACTGGAAGATTTCATCGATGCCCTGAGCTTGTGTATCGATCGCGCCATTTCCGAACAGGTTGATCTGGTTTTATTCGGCGGCGATGCCTTTCCCGATGCCACGCCTGCACCCTACATTCAACAAGCCTTTGCCCATCAGTTTCGTCGCTTAGTCGATGCGGAAATTCCCCTGGTTTTGCTGGTGGGAAATCACGACCAGCACTCGCAAGGGCAAGGCGGCGCAAGCTTGTGTATCTACCGAACGTTGGGCGTTCCCGGCGTGATTGTCGGCGATCGACTGGACACGCACAAAATTTCGACGCGATCGGGCGACATTCAAATTATCACGCTGCCCTGGCTGACCAAATCGACGCTGCTAACGCGCCCCGAAACCGAAAATATTTCGCTCGCTCAGGTGAATGAACTGCTGATCGATCGCCTCCGCATTGCCCTGGAAGGTGAAATTCGCCAGCTTAATCCCAACTTGCCCACCGTCCTGCTCGGCCACCTGATGACCGACACGGCGCGATTTGGCGCAGAGCGATTCCTTGCAGCCGGAAAAGGCTTCACCGTGCCGATGGCGTTGCTGACGCGATCGCAGTTCGATTATGTCGCCTTGGGTCACGTCCATCGCCACCAAATTTTGTGCGAACAGCCCTATGTCGTCTATCCGGGCAGCATTGAGCGGGTAGATTTCAGCGAGGAAGCGGAGGAAAAAGGCTTTGTTTTGGTGAAGGTCGATCGCGGTCAGACTGAATTTGAATTTTGTCCGATTCCGACGCGCCAGTTTCGCACCTTGCGGATTGATATTTCCAAGGCGGACGATCCGCAGGCGGCTTTGGTGGCGAAACTTTCAGCAGAATCGATCGAGGATGCCGTCATCCGCTTGATCTATCAGGTGCGAGCCGATCAGCTACCGCAGATTGACAACAGTGTGCTGCACGAACTACTCGCCGCCGCCCACACCTATACAATTCACCCGGAACTGGTCAGCCAGCTTGCCCGCCCGCGCCTGCCGGAACTTTCGAGCGGCAGCATCGAGCCGATGGAAGCGCTCTCAGCCTATCTCACACATCAAACGGAATTGCAGGACATCGCGCAGGACATGATCACAGCGGCACAAGCACTGATGGCGCGTGAGCCGATGGAGTGGATTGAAGAGGAAGGAGCGGAGGCGGCGATTCGGAACGCGATCGATCACCCCAAGACGCTCAACTCCGTTTACTGTGAATTTTGTCTTCTTCAGGTCATCTATCTCAAGATAGAGATTGCCTTAATGTTGCAAAACACTTACAGTGAGATGAACGTCCTTTGCGACCTGTTTCTCTCCTTACCATGAAAGAAAAGCTCCGCGACCTGATTGGGCAACCGCACGTCTGGCTCTACGTAAAAAGCACGAGTAGCTGGATTCGCAACGCCCAAATTCTCGATGTCACCGAGGATTCTGTGACGTTTCGTTACGAACACGAAGTCGAAAACGAAAAGCGCCTCTGGGAAAAAACGACGCGCATCGACAACATTTCCGAAATTGATATCAAGCTGCTGACGTTGCCCAAGCAGGATGCTCAGGTGAGCGCGATTAAGAATCGGTTGAAGAATTTACTGGAGCAGGAATAGGGAGGCGGGTGTCGGGTGTCGGCAGAAGACAGGTGTTAGAACTGCCTACCGTAAGTGGCCTGATCAATGGTGCGATCGAGAACTGATCAGCTACGCTGCATACCTTCCCTAGCCGACACCAATCCGCTCACCTGCGCCAGTCAAACCAGCGCTCGATCCATTCGCGCTGCCAGTTTGGGCGACGATCGCGCTGCCACTGTCGCGCTGATTCGGACAGGATTTCGCCCCAGGTGGCGTGAGGGGCGATCGATTCCAAGTCCTGAATTGAAAGATTTTGCTGGAGAGCAAGGGCGATCGGGGCGATCGTTTCGCTGGCATTCGCGCCAAACAGATGCGCTCCCAAAATTTTGCCGTCCGGTTTCAAGACGAATTTACACAGGCCGATCGGGTCGCCGGAAACGGTAGCGCGATCGATCGATCGGTAAGCCTGTCGTACAATTTCTACCTTTCGCCCATAGTGCCGTCGCGCCTGTCGTTCGCTGAGTCCAACCTGCGCGAGTTCTGAACGGGTTTGAATCGCCCAGGGAATTTGCCCATAGTTGATGCTGCGGCGCGGCCAAAACAGGGCATTTTCGATCGCAACCTGCGCTTCCACTTCGGCCAAATTCGGCAGTCCGTAGCCGCCCAAGGCTTCACCGCAAGCGTAGATTCGCGGATTGGAAGTCTGTAGTCGGGCATTGACGGGAATCAGGTTCGATCGCACTTCAACGCCCGCCGCTTCCAGATTCAGCGCGGCAATCTGCGGCAGTCGATCGAGCGAGAAGGCTTGACCGCTCGGTGGCTCGGTTTCAATTTGCACCCCTTCCGCTTCCAGATGCGATCGCAGCAATAAAAACAGTTCGGCATCCGTTCCCGCCAAAGGTCGCGGCAGATGAAGCGTCACCTCGATCGATCGGCTCAAATCTGACTGATTTCTAGGGCGATCGGATTGCTGCCGATTAGCGTGATTTTTTCAGTCGGCAGATGACCCGCAGCGATCGCTTCGAGTGAGAGGCGATCGACCGATTCGGAATCCGGCGCAAGTAGATAGGTACGCGATCGAAACCTCCGCCCGTCCACCACAACTGAGAGCGGACGCTGAAATTCTGCCTGACCGATGCAGACATCCACGCCCTGCGTTGCCAGGAAGGTCAGCGATCGCTTTTCGGCAAGGCTGGCGGCTCTCGATCGCGCCACTGCCACATCCGCACCTTGCCGCCAGTGCTGGTAAAACAGTGGCAGAAAATCGGGCGGGGTCGATCGCGCAGGTTCGATCAGGGCGACTCGCGATCGCAGTTGGGCAGCTTTGAGCGCGGCAAATCGGCCTGCACTGCTGCCGCCCAGAATCACCAGATCGTAGTCAAACGCCATGCTTCAAGATCGCGGCTAAGCCGTCAATCAGGCGTTGATTTTCCGGTTCGGTGCGGACGGCGACGCGGAAAAAGCGATCGCCCAGTTCCGCGAAAACTGAGACAGTCGCGAATCAAAATCCGGTGCTGCTGTAGCAGTTGCCGCTGAAGCTCCACGCTCGATTCGCACTCAACGAGCAGGAAATTTGCCGCGCCCGGAAGCGGGTTGAGGCCAAGCTGCCGGAAGCCGTCGAATAGCTGCGATCGCGCTACTTTTAGCCAGTCCCAGGTTTTTTGCTGAAATTCTTCATCTTGGAGAATCACTTCGCCCACAGCGGCAGCCAGCGCGTTCACCGACCAGGGATCGCGCCACTGCTGATAGCGATCGAGCCGATCGGGATGCGCGATCGCATAGCCAAGCCGCAGTCCGGGCAGACTGTAGAACTTGGTGAGCGATCGCAAAATCACCAGGTTGGGAAAATCCGCCACGCGATCGATCAGGCTTTCCTGATCGGCGGGCGGCAAAAAGTCCATGAACGCTTCGTCAATCACCACCCGATCAAACTGATTGAGCAGGGGCAAAATTTGCGCCACCGTGAACAGTTGACCTGTGGGATTGTGTGGATTGTTGAGCAGCAGGCCGCCCGTTGCGGTTGGGGGAATGGGGATCGATCGATCTCCTGCCATCGTTTCCCGCAGCGGCATCGGCCAGTCCACAATCTCAGCGGCAAACGCATCGAGCGCACGGCCATAGTCGCCAAAGGCCGGAACCAGTCGATGCGTTTGCGGGAGAGTCGCCAGTTCGCGGCAAGTCCAGGTCAGCAGTTCGGCTGCGCCGTTGCCGGGAAGAATCCAGTCGGGAGAAATCGAATGAAACTGGGCGATCGCTCGCCGCAGTTCAACGTAGCGGGGATCGGGGTAGTGGCGCAGATCGGTGAGATGCAAGGCGATCGCATCTAGGGCGGAGGCGGGTGGCCCCAGCGGATTGATGCTGGCCGAAAAATCCAGAATCACAGAGGGGGGACACTGGGCAAGCTTGAGCCGCCCAAGCGAGATTCCCCCCATGCACAGGTCGCACGGAAGGTAGAGGCAATCGCAACTTAGCTTGATGAAACTTTTTCTTTGAACAGTTTGCCAGCGGAGAAGGCAGGCACGATCGTTTCGGGAATTTCCATCGGCTCCCCGGTTTTGGGGTTGCGGCCTTCGCGAGCTTTGCGCTTGCGCGGCTCAAACGACCCGAACCCAACCAGCGTCACTTTTTCTTCAGCAGAAACGGCTTCCATGATCGCTTCCAAAGCGGCAGTCAGCACGGCATCCGCTTGTTTTTTCGTGACGTTTGCTTTTTCAGCAACCTTATCGACCAAATCACCTTTGTTCATAACACGCTCCTGAGCGTAGGGGATGAATTGAATGAGTCTAACCTAAATCTCTTAACGAGATCGATCGCAATTTATTCGGGCGGAAATCTTCAAACTAGATCGCTGAAACTCCCACTGCCTCGAATTTTCAATGCTCTATTCTAAAGGCAAGTTAGCAGATATGGAACACCAAAATCTTGAATTAATAATCTGTAAAGAAGTTTTTGAAGTATTTTTTTGAGTTTTGGGCGCGATCGCTCGCAAAAATCCGTACTTCTACCTAAAAATCAGGTCGTTGGCGTGAAAATCCGCAGTTTTCGTCCAAAGGTTGGCGTGGTCGCTGAAAAAACGACATTGCTGCCAAACAAAACGAAATCACTCGGATCGGAACTCGGCATACCCGGATTGATATCGCTGACATTTTTTTGGCTGGGCGTTAGGCTGAGCAGTAGCCGGATCAAAGCGGTAAAGTTCTGTCCCAAACGTTGGCGAGGTTCCCGCAAAACAAAGGACATCGTTGATGTTGGTGAAACTGGTGGGATTGAGTGAGTTACCTGTTGAGTGAGTTACCTCTGGTGCTGAGGCTGGCGGCAATTTCTGTCCCCTCGATCGCCGCCGAGTGATTCATCAAGCGAGGGGGAGTGCCCAGCGAATTCCAGATGCATCCCCCGATCGATCCGCTTAGCGGGTTGTGCCGTCGAGTCGAGAATCTGTTGCGTTTCGCGTCCGGGCGTGTAGCTGTAGCCAAACACGGCGCGATCGCTGTCGTCGAGAATCTGCGGCGTCAGCAGCACGATCACTTCGTTGCGCTGATTCTCGCGATTGGTGCTTCTGAAGAGCGCTCCTAGCAGCGGAATATCGCCCAAAATTGGAACTTTGGTCACCGTTGTTTGATCGCGCTCCTGAATGATGCCGGAGAGAATCAGGGTTTGGCCGTCGCGAATTCGCAGCCGCCCGGAATCCAAGATTCGTTGTGAAAGCAAGTTAATTTCAGTGTCCAGAAAAATGCGAGTGTCTGCGATCGCAGACACTTCTGGCCTGAGCGACAAGGTGACAAACCCGTTGTCGTCAATGCGTTCAACCAGCACATCCAAAATCACCCCAGCATCGGCAAGCTCAAGCTCAGTAGTCGCTCGGCCTGTCTCGTCATCAAACTCAGTGGTAATGTTGATCGGCACTTGCTGAGTAAGCTGTACCCGCGCCCGCTGGCCTTCCTGCACCACGACCGTCGGGTCGGTGAGAATTTTGGCGTTGCCGCTGATGATTTGCGCCTGCAAGCTCGCCAAAAAGCGCGTCGGAAATCGAAACAGGCTGGGCAGCGCTGATGTAATTTCCGAAGCTGTACCTGGCGATACCGTAATTCTGCCAGTCTCCGGATCGCGGGTGCGGACGGTCGGAGTGCCCAGATCAAATTCAGTAATGCCCGGATTGAGCGGGTCGCCATCCTCACCAAATGGCTGGATGGGCCGCAAGAAAGTGGCGTCAGTAGGAGTGAAGTTGCCGTTTTCATCAATGAATCCACCGCCACCCCCCGGAATATTCAGCCGCTGCTCAGGATCAAGGAAAGGCTCACCTGTAAACGGGTTTGTAATCACAGGGGGGCTGAGCGGGCTTCCAGCAATTTCGTTTTGGTTGGGCGGTCGAGTGCCGCCAAAGTTGAAGCTGGCCGCACCGCCATCGCTGGTGAAAAAGCTGTCGCCCACACCAAACGAAAAGCTAGTGCCAAAATCTTCGGTTGCCAGCAGGTTGACATCGACAATGCGGACGTTGACGGCGACCTGCCGCTGGCGCAAATCAAGCTGCGCCAAAATTTCCGAGGCAATCTCGACCCGACGCGGTGAGCCGATCAAGGTGATTGTGTTGAGGCGGGTATCAGTCGTGACCGACAAGCCTTGCAGCAAAAGAGGGCCATTGCCCGGTTGCGCTCGCAAAGCAAGAATTTCCGGCGTTCGCACTTCGACAGTTCGGGCGGCGGCTCCTTCCCCAAAGCTTTGAATCTCGACGCGGGTAAAGGGAATTTGCGTTTCGGCTCCCTGTGCGGTCAAGATATTGGCGGCATCGTTAACGCTGACCTGGTTGAGGCGCAAGCTGCGGGCAATCACGTTGCGGGCGGCATCCGGCAGGCGCGGTCCTACAAAGATCGTGCGGCCTTGGCGATTCGCTTCCAATCCGCTAATTCGCAGCACATAGTTAAATACGTTCTGCACAGGTTCGTTCTCGATGTCGAGCGAGATGCGCGTCTCGCCGCCTGGTCCGGCTTCGCCCGTCACCGGATCGACATCACCCGCTGCACCCTCTTGGCCGACAGTGGGGCTGATGTAGGCCACGTTCAAGCCAGCCGCACGAGCCAGCAGCGAGAGGACATCGCGAACTGGAGCATCGCGCAGCACCAAGCGCGGCACCAATTCACCCGTGCCCAGATCGATCGATTCGGAAGTCGCATCCACGTTGGAAACGGCAATATCGCCCAGCGGCGGTGCGATCGCTCGCGACTGAAGCGGCGGCGCGATTGCACCAGTGCTGAGCGGAGCCGGAATCGGAACGCCATCAATGCTGATGCCAGGATTGGGCACGAGAACATCCGGGGCGGGAACTTGGGGCGGAATTGCCGGAGCCGGGGCGGGAGCCGGGGCTTGGGCGATCGTCGCTTCAGGCAGAGCAGCAGGCGCGGGCGGTCCCACCGGAGGCACAGCCGCAGCAGGCGCAGCCCCGGAACTGGGTAGGAAGCTGAGCATCACGCCCGCATCCGACTGGCCGATTTGTCCAACCGGAGCGCCCGCTTCACCGTTCACCGTGATCCGCACACTGTTTTCGTCAAGCTGGTTGACGACGACCGAACTGATGCCGGGAGCCGGATTGTTTTGCAAAAAGCCGTTGCCTTCTGGCAGGCGTAGCTGCGTATTCACCACATCGGCAATCAGGGCATTGCCGCGACTGACGGTGAAAACTTGGGGGCGATCGCCATCTTGCGTTTGCAGCACCAAGTTGACGCCGCCATTGGCGGGGTTAAGCTGCACTCCTGTAACCTGCGTGGCTTGTGCCCAAGCGGGCTGCGCGGCCAACAGCGCGATCGCACTGCCTACCATGCTTTGAAGTCTGAGTCGTTTCACAGTTCACTCCTCCTTATCTATTAACCAGGCGATGAATTGAAAGTGGCCTAGGGCGCGGGAGCCGCCGTGCCATCAGCGGGGGCGGGCGCGGCGGCGGGGGTTGGGTCAGTTGGCACCAAACCGATCAGTTGAAACGCAGTAGTGATTCTGGTTTCGGGCTGTCCGGTTGGGGTCAGGCGGCCTTGCGAATTGAGCCGAATCGCCTGCGTTGCCTCATCAAGCTGCGAGTTAAAGTTCCGCACCACCAGCAGCGGTTGCAGCCGTTCGATGTTGCGAATAATTGATTCGGTCTGCGCGTAGCTGCCTTTCATCTCCACGTCGTAGATGCGAGCGTTGATGCGGTTGTTCATCTCTGGGCCCAGCGAGCCATCGGTGATGACGCCCGACTCTTCCGTATTCAAATCAAACTGAGACAGCGTAGCGCGGCGATCGGGGTCTTGAATCCCCGCATTCACCGCTTGCACCCGTGCATTGATATCGAGCAAGAGCGTATCGAGGCTTTCTTGGTTGGCAAACAGCGTCCGCACGTCGGCGTTTAGCTGCTGTTCGCGCTGCAAGTTGGCTTGCGCTTCGTTGAGGCGGCGTTCAATTTCGGCGCGATCGACCAGTTGCGATCGCTTGTTGTCCGCTTCTTGCTGAAGCGCTTGATTCTCTTGCCAAGCAGGTTGCACCAACTGGGTCAGCAGAAACGCCGCCAGCCCAAAGCCTGCCAGTGCCGCCAAAACGCCGATCACCGGAGGCGTCATCCGAACGCCAAAGACGACCGGAACGTTTGGCTGCTCCAATGTGCCATCACCAGGGGGAATGTAGTCGCCTGCCGTCATGGGGTCAATACTCCTTTGTTTCGCAAAGCTTCGATCCGAGCCGCCAGCCCAACCGCCAAGTTGCGTTCAAGATCTTGCAGCAGTTCTGAAGCCGGAAGGTCAGTCAGCGTACTTTCAATTCGATACTGCACCACCTGCGGCAGCGTCACCTCAACCCGACTCGCGTTATTCTCCTCGGCAAATTCAATTTGCGTCGGATTGTCGATCAGCGTGGCCGACACCAAGCGCGTGTTTTCCGCTTGCAAAAACGGCGATCGCTGCAAGGTCAGCAAAAAGTCGTTCACGTCGGAAAACGATCGCGCCTGACCGACAACGGCGATCGCGGAGGGCGGCGGTTCAGAAACGACCGGAGCAACCGGAGCCGAGCCGTCGGCAGGCGTTGGACTCGCTTCGGGAGTCGGAGCCGGAGCAGGCGCGTCTTCTTGCGTTTGTTCGACTGCGAAATCTGAACGCCTGCGGGCACTCGGTCTTGCACATCTTGCAGAATGGCCGACCAGGGCTTGATGCGATCGAACACGGTTGCCAAGGCTTGCGAGTCAGTTTGCAGGGCGGTCACCTGCGCGGTAATTGCGTCCACATCCGACTGCAACGCCTGCACGGTGGCAAGTTGCGTATCCAGTTCGGCAATTTCCGCTTGCAGTTCGCTGTTGCGGAAGTTCAAAAACGCCCAGGCTCCCAGCACGAGGGCGAGCGGAAACACGCCCGCCGCCAAGCCAATGTAGACCGGGCGCTGACTTTGGCGCACCTGCTGAGTTGGCACATAGCTTGACTCGACGGGGCGATCGGTGCGGTCTTTAAGGAAATTAATGTCCAGGCTATACATAACGATTTTCTCTTGGGAACTACCATGCCTCTCGCAAACCGAGTCCCAGCACAACGGCGAGACTTGGCCGCTGCGTGGACGCAATTTCCTGGTCCGTTTCTAGCGAAATTGCCGCAACCGGATCGACCTGGCTAGCAGGCAAACTGAGCCGCTGCGAGAAAAATTCATCCAACTGTCCGATCGATGCACCAGGTCCGGCCAGCAACAACTGCGCCACTTCCAGGTTTTCGCCCTGATTGAGGTAGAAATCGATCGATCGGCGCAGTTCGTCGGCCAGTTCGCCCAAGATTCGCAGCATTGCCGCCGTACCCGGATTCGTGCCGCCCATTTTGGGAACGCCCACGCTGTCCATCGGCGTAATCGGAACGGTCATGCCTTGCAGCAAATCGGTGTTGCGCGAAGGCGGTAGGTTCATCGCTCGGCTGAGGGCGCTTTGAATTTGGTAGGTTCCGATCGGCACGGTGCGCGAAAACTGGGGAACGCCGTCCACGACGATCGAAATTTCGGTATTTTCAAATTCGATATCGACGATCGCGGCG
Source organism: Leptolyngbyaceae cyanobacterium SM1_3_5 (assembly GCA_012031475.1). Taxonomy (GTDB): domain Bacteria; phylum Cyanobacteriota; class Cyanobacteriia; order Elainellales; family Elainellaceae; genus JAAUTJ01. The sequence continues at coordinate 14,919 of JAAUTJ010000024.1, forward strand.
GCTTCTTGCGGCGTGAACTGGCGCAACTGCTCGCGAATCGTGCGAATTAAAGCAAAGCTGCTAATTTCCAGAATGTTGATATTAATGCCTGCTTGCTGGAAGGTGCTGATGTAGGAATCGGTGACTTCTTTGCGCGTGGCAACCAGCAACACCTGCACTTTCTCAATGCCGTCATCATCGACAAAAAAGCCGAGTTTTTGATAGTCCACGTCGGCTTCTTCACGCGGAAACGGCAAATACAAACCCGCCTCTTGGTTCAGCACCATTTCGCGCAGTTCGCGATCGTCCAGTTCAGCCGGAACCGGAATAATTCGCGTCACCGTATCGCGCCCGCCCGGAATGGCCGTTGCCGCCTGCTTGATTTTGAGTTTGCTCGCCGCCAAAGTGGACTGCAAAATGTCGGCCATCGTTGCCGAGTCGAGAATTTGCCCTTCTTGAAACACGCCTTCGGGCACTTCGGCTGAAGCCAGCGTCACAAGCTGGAAGCCTTGGCCTTTGCGCTTCAGTCGGGCGATATTGACTCGCTCAGGCGTGAGTTCAATCCCGACACCTTTGGCTTGATTGGGAATCAGACCTTTGAATCTGCTAAACACCGTTTTGTCCGCTCATTGAGAAATTATGAAAGCGACCTGCAAGCACCCAAACCGTATCGTTCGCAAATCATGCTCAGATATGGTATCTCACTTTAATTCAACTGACGAATCATTGCGATCGATCAACGCAATCGATTTAATTTGATTGAAACACCCACCGCCCGATTTCACCCAGATTTTTGTTTTGCGATCGGCAGCGGGGATCACGCCAACCGCTAACTACTTCACTTTTTGTCCGGATTGCTTACCTGCTGCTGTCCTAGCGTTGCTCGTTTGGCTGGCAGTCTGACCCACCGTAGCGCTAGCGTCGGCTGTTGGAGTAACAAACCGAGTCAACTGCGTTTCGATCGCGCATCGCTGCGTCCCAAAAATATCTTGTCAGAGCAAAAAGCCGATCGGTTTACGCTTTGCAAACAGTCTGTGGCGGGTAAATTGGGGGCAGCTACCGGATTCGACAAATCGCACGGGCGATCGATCAATTCAGCGGCAGCATGAGTTTTTATTCCTCCTTAAAAACAGTTGATTTTACCTGCAATGCTACCCACTCTTTTTACAGAATGAGTACAGTTGGACAAAATTTAGCAGAAATAAGGGACATTGACGCAAACAATCTTCCCAATTTGCAACTTTTTTGGGCAAAAGAGAGAAAAATAGCCCCACTCCACTCAAAAGCGATCGCAGTTTCAGTCAAAAGAACGCGAAAGAACTGGACTGATCCAAATCGATTGATCGATCGCAAGCAGCGATCGATCGCTCTCAAAAATCAACTTGCTTTAGTGCGATCGCTGCTTCAAACGGCGATTCAAACTCAATTGAGTCAGTCAGCCTGCAAGCATCCGCAGTTGGAGTTTTAGTTGAAGTAAAAAAGCTACAATAGTTTATCAATCGATAACCGTGCTGAAGCTTTCCCTGCTGAAGTTTCTTCCCTGCTGAAGTTTCAAGGAGCGATCGCACTTGAGCTAACGTATTCGCAGTGAAGGCTGGAAAAGGCGGGCATGGAATTTTTAACGATTGTGCTTTCTATTTTGATTGGGCTGGTGTCGCCAGCGGGTTTTGTCAGCGATCGCGTCCTGGAATCGGAAATTCGGCAGCAGTTTGACTCAGTTGAAGATTTGCAAGTTCGCATCGATAATCGACCGACTTATCAACTGCTGCAAGGCCGCGTCGATCGCATTCGCATTGCCGGAAGCGGCCTGTCGATCGATCCGCTGCGAATTGCCCGATTAGAAGTAGAAACCGATTCGATCGCCGTTGATCTCGGTGACGAACTGGAACTAGAAGAACCGCTACAGGCCGGAGTGCGAATAGTTTTGACACAGGCGGATATCGAGCAGGCGTTGCGATCGCCTCAAATTCGCGACCTGTTGGACGATCTCAACCTGGGTGAATTCGGCGGCGCAGAATATCAAATTCGCAATCCGCGCCTTCAGCTTTTGGCAGGCGATCGAATTCGGCTCCGCGCCGTTTTGCAGCAGGAAGGTTCGTCGGAACGGTTGGCGATCGATTTGCAGTCGGGAATTAGCGTTGTCTCCGGGCGGCAATTGCAGTTTGATTCGCCCACTGCAACGCTGAACGGCGATCGCATTCCCGATCGACTCGTGGCCGGATTTGCTAGTGGAATCAGTCAGCAATTTGATTTACAAAACTTTGAAGAATCTGGCCTGACTGCTCGAATTTTGCAACTGAAAATCAGCGAGGAACAAATCGAGCTTGCGGCGTTTGTGCGGGTCGAGCCGGAATCAGAATTGCTGTCCCAAACGGCGATCGAATCTCTGACCACAGCGCGATAATTTCTGTAACGCAAACCTCTAGAATTTCAGGAATCCAGGGCGGCATCGCTGTAATTAACCGCTCGATTCGTGTTAGGAGTTCCCTCAATGCAAGACCAACGTTCCGATTCGCCATCTCCTCGCTTCGGCTGGCTCCGTCGATCGCCGTTTAGCTTGGCTGCCGCTGTGACGGCGATCGCGCTCGCAGGCGGTAGCGGCACGGCTTGGTGGGTGATGAATGCCGCCAAAGCGCCCACTCCCATCGTCAGTCCAACTCCGCAACAGCCGCAAGCGATCGCGCCGCCAACCGTTGTGCCCGCACCACCTTCAGACAGCATCGCTCAATCTCCGACCGCTCCAACGGCCACGCCTGCCGCACCGACGGTGGAACAAACTGTTCAAATCTACTGGCTTAAGGACGAAGGCGGACGGCTGAAACTGGTTGCCGCACCGATCGCCGTCACTGCCACTCAGCCGGAAGCCCGCTTGCGATCGGCCTTGGAAGCATTGCTGAGCGAATCACCCGCTGCCGATGCTGCCTCAACGATTCCGCAAGGCACTCAGCTTCGCAGCGTCGAAATTCGTCCCGATGGCGTTCATGTCGATCTGTCAGCAGACTTCAAAACAGGCGGCGGCAGCGCATCCATGAGCGGGCGATTGGGACAAATTGTATATACGGCCACGACCATCGATCCCGATGCGAAAGTGTGGATTTCGATCGACGGTGAACCGCTAGAAGTGCTGGGCGGCGAAGGAATTATGGTCGATCAGCCAAATGACGCGGCCAAAACCTTTGA
>JAAUTJ010000542.1 GCA_012031475.1 Leptolyngbyaceae cyanobacterium SM1_3_5
CCCGCCTGCACCGGGCGTCGATCGCCGTTCTGCGGAATCTCGATAGCGAAGTGGCTCCGGCGCATATCCTGACCCGTATGCGAACGAATTTCGGCAGGCGGTGAGCGAGGCGATCGGCGTTCCGCGTGACTGGGTAATTGTCGGCAATGGCAGCGACGAGCTTTTGAACGTGCTGATGCGGGCTTGTGTCGAAGCCGATCGCCAAGTTGCTACCCGATGCCGACCTATGTGCTGTACCGAACCTTGAGCGAAATGCAGCCTGCCAGAGCGATCGAGATTCCCTACGAGGCAGATTTTCAGCTACCGATCGCCGCGCTGCTGAAGGAAAATGCCGCCCTCACCTGCATCGCCACGCCGAACAGTCCCTCTGGTCATGCCGTGCCGCTAGCCGAACTGCGCCAACTGGCGGCGGGGTTGACGGGCGTGTTGGCGATCGACGAAGCCTATGTCGATTTTGCCGATGAAACCGCTTTGCCGCTGGTCGCGGAATTCGAGAACGTGATCATCATTCGCACCTTGTCAAAAGGCTATTCGCTGGCCGGATTGCGGCTCGGATTTGGCATTGCTCAGCCGAAACTGCTGGCCGGACTGTTTAAGGTGAAAGACAGCTACAACATTGATGCGATCGCCTGTCAGGTCGGCGCGGCGGCGATGCGCGATCAGGCGTACAAAACTGCTTGCGCTCAGCAGGTGAAGGAGGCGCGATCGCAACTGCGAATCGATCTGAAAAACCTCAACTTTCGCGTTTGGGATTCACAGGCAAATTTTCTTTTGACGCAGCCGCCCCAAAACGCCGAAGCGCTTTATCTCGCCTTAAAGGAGCGCGGCATTTTGGTTCGCTATTTCAAGCAGCCCGGACTCGATGACAAACTGCGGATTACGATCGGGACGGAAGAACAGAACCGCCTATTGATTGAAGCGCTGGTTCATTTGGTGCGATGAATTTGACCTGCAAAAAACCCCGATCGATTCGATCGGGGTTTGCAAGATTCGCAAGGCGTATTTTAAGCCGCTTAATCGGTTTGTTGCCGATATCTTTTGCCCCCAACCCCCCAATGCTGGAGGGCTTCCACAGTCCTCAAAGTCCGCCAATTCTGGAGGATTTAGGGAGCTTTCGAGGGTTCTTAAAACACTGCCTAGCGTTACGGATCGAAGGTTTTGCGATCGCTAAATTTGACCGTAGCGGGGTCGGGGTTGCTGCCGATGTTGCGCGGCACACTGCCCACTTGGGGACGACCTGGATTCACCTTTTCAGGGAAAACGCCATCTTTGGGATGCAGATATTGAATTTCGCCGCTGGGGAAGACGCGATAGATCTTGTAGTTGGTGATCTTTTTGGTACGCAACTGAGCGCCCAAGGCGATGCACTGCTCTTTGCGAGCGAAGTAGAACAAATTGTCGCCTTCGCGCATCGTGGCCGAACCTGCGATCGGCATTTCAAACACCTGTTGCTTGGGGCTGTTCCAGGTGATGGCGTATTTCTCCTCGCGCTCAGCTTTTGACAGCAGGCCGCCCGTGCTGCCCAGATAGAAAGGAGTTTGTCCGGTAAGAGTCTCTGCCATGAATTTATCTGGAGATCATTTTCACAGCATCCTATCACCGCGTCTGGTGCAGATTTCGGCTTCGTGAGGAACTGTTACAGAACTTTAGAAGCAGGATGGTTTCATTGAGGCGGAGAAAAACTTTGCGTCAGGAACTCAAAACAACGCAAGATTGCCCAGACCACCAGCGCGTTACCACCCAGACAGGCGTATGTCTTCCTTGCAACGTCACGCCTCGTACCCAATCGCAGCGATTCTCAATGCCCCAATGCTGCTGAATGTGCCTGAGAAACTCAGCCGCACTGAGGCTTAAGCTGCTGAAGCGCGATCAGGTAGTGCTGCTGCTGGCGAACAATCCGTTCAACTGCAAGAATTCTTTACGATCGATCGCGCTAATTTCAACCGAGAATCAAACCACTGCGGGCAGGAAGTTCGATCGCCAAAGTTGAATCTTCCCAGCCAAACTCGCCCTCGCCATACAGCTTTTTCTTCTGCCTTGAGCGAATCCACCTCAAAGCTCACTTTAATATCAGCAGTTCCCACATTTACAACCACAATCACAACATCATTATCGAGAATTCGCGCAAATGCATACACCGTTCCTTCCGCATGTAAAACGCGATAGTCTCCAGTGCGTAAAGCAGGCCGTTTGTGACGCAAAGCGATCAGATCGCGATGATAGTTAAACACCTCTTGATCCCACTGTGCTTCGAGCGGAAAACCGCGCCGCGAATCAGGATCGAGCGCTCCAGGCAAGCCAACTTCATCACCATAATAAATGCTGGGTGCGCCCGGAAAGGTGAGCAGTAAAAGCGTTGCCAGCTTGACAGAATCTCGATCGCCCCCCGCAATACTCAACAATCTCGCGGTGTCATGACTCGCTAGCAAATTAAGCTGCGTCAGTTGAATTTCCCAAGGATAAAGCGTAAGCAATTCTTGAATTTGTTCGGCATATCCTTTCGCAGAGATGGCCGGATAGGGAGTATAAGAACGGCTTTCAACTTGTGAAATATCGACGCGATCGCCCGCTGTAAATGCGATCGTCGGAGCCGTAAATAAATAGTTCATCACGCCGTCAAACTGTGTTCCATCCAGCCATTGCCGCGAATCTGTCCAGACTTCTCCGACGATGTAGGCTTCGGAGTTCAGAGCTTTGACGCGATCGCGAAATTCCTGCCAAAACCCTTCCGCCGTAATCTCAAACGGCACATCCAATCGCCAGCCATCAATGCCAAACTGAACCCAATATTCGGCAATTTCCATAATATATTCGCGCACTTCTGGGTTTTCGTGATTAAACACAGGCAAAGCGCGATTATTGTCCCAGCCGCGATAGTTTGCTGGATAGCTGCCGTCATAGGCGGATAGAGGCCAACCTTCAATGTGAAACCAATCGAGCCAAGGTGAATGCGGCCCATTTTCGAGAATATCGTGAAAGAAAAAGAAGCCGCGACTAGCATGATTGAACACGCCATCTAAGACGACTTTGATGTTGCGATCGTGCGCCGCCTTCAGCAATTCTTTGAACGCCGAATTGCCGCCCAACATCGGGTCAACCTGATAGTAATCGTGCGTATGGTAGCGGTGATTGCTGGCAGATTGAAAGATCGGCGTGAAATAGATCGCCGTAATTCCCAAATCCTTTAAGTAGTCGAGTTTGTCGATCACGCCCCACAAATCGCCGCCCTTGTAGCCTTGCAGCGTCGGCATCGACTCCCACGCTTCCCAACTGGCAGTTTTGAGCAGCTTCTTGTGCGGATGTTCGCTGCGGGCAAATCGATCGGGAAAAATTTGGTAGAAAACAGCGTCTTTTACCCAGTCCGGCGTTTGAATCTGCATGAGGCTACGATAGTTGCAATTCTTTACAGCCGTCGATTCTAGCGATCGCACCACTCAACAACGTCTGTCTTTAGGAGCGATCGCTACAAAGTCCGCGCTGAGAACGTGTCGCACTGATTCGGATCGCCCGTCTGCAAACCGCGTGTAAACCACCGCGCCCGCTGCTGCGAACTGCCGTGCGTAAACGATTCGGGGTCAACATAGCCTCTGGTTTGCTGCTGGATGCGATCGTCCCCGATGGCGCTGGCGGCGTTGAGAGCTTCTTCAATGTCGCCCTCTTCGAGGATTTGGCGCGATCGATCGGCATGGTGTCCCCACACTCCGGCGTAGCAGTCGGCCTGAAGTTCCAGCCGCACCAAAAGCTCGTTGGAGCGGGCTTCGCTCGATCGCTGCCGCAGCGAATTCACCTGATCCAAGGTTCCGGTCAGGTATTGGACGTGATGCCCGACTTCGTGCGCGATCACATAGGCTTGGGCAAAATCGCCGGGAGCCTGAAAGCGGTTTTTGCAGTTCGCGGTAGAACTCCAGGTCATGTAGACCGTTTGGTCGCGAGAGCAGTAAAACGGTCCCGAAGCCGACTGCGCCAC
>JAAUTJ010000543.1 GCA_012031475.1 Leptolyngbyaceae cyanobacterium SM1_3_5
ATCGAGATTGCGGCTGTCAAGATTTGCGGCTGTCAAGATTTGCGGCTGTCAAGGTTTGAGGGCGTCAAGACTTCGGGCGGACCTCTGGCGCGAATCAGAACGGCAGTGATGTTGTCGTGGCCGTTGTACTGATTGGCGAGATCGATTAGTTGATTTGCGCCTTGATCGAGCGAGTTTTGGAAGTTCAGCAGCGGCTCTAGATGCGTGCGCCAGTGAGTTTCAATTAGATTGTTGTCCGTCAATCCATCCGAGCAGAGCAGCAGCAGCAAATCCTCGTTGAGTTCCATGAACTGCACATCGGGGCTGATAAAGTTCTCGTCGCGGGGGCCAAGTGCCTGCGTAAGCTGGTAGGCATCCGGGCGGGCATAGGCGATCGCAGGTTCGACGCCGCGCTGAATTTCGCGCTGGCCGACTTCGTGATCGATCGTGACCTGCTCCAGTCCGCGCCGCCGACTGAAGCGATAGAGGCGGCTGTCTCCGACATGGGCAATCGCCGCTTCGGTGCTGTGAATCAGTACAAGTACCAGCGTTGTGCCCATGCGACCGCTGCCGGACTGGTTGTTTTGCTGGTTCAAGTCGTAGATCGCTTGATTGGCAAGCTGGATCGCTTCGCGAATTTGGGCTTCCTTGGGAAGCTGGTCTTGCCAGTGCGTCTCGAAATAGCGGCGAATCGTGTCGGTTGCCAGAGCGCTTGCCACTTCTCCCGCCGCATGGCCGCCCATGCCGTCACACAAAACGTAGAGTCCTTTGGCTTGCAGCGATCGCCCACTCGGACTTTCCAGCTTTTTCACCTCCGATTGGACGGCAAAGTAGTCTTCGTTGCGTTCGCGCTGGCGGCCAATGTCGGTGCGTCCGGCGTCTTCCAGGTTGAGCAGCTTCATCGGCAGCACAACGGTCGGCGCGTCGTCACCTTCGTTGGCAAATTCTTCGATCGCGCTGCCCATCTCCAGCCGCAACGAACTGGCGGCGATCGGGTCGGGCGCAGCGGCATCGGTTTCTGGAAAATCCGGCAGGACGGGCGGATCGACAGTGGGCTGAAACTGATCCGCGATCGCTTCAAGCTGCTGGTGAATCGCTTCAATTTCTACCAGTTCCCCAACCGCAATGTCCTGACAAAGCTGGGCGATCGCGCCGATCTGCGTCCGCTGCGACTGGGCGAAAAGCTGCTGCCAGAGCGCACCCAGATCGCGCAGGTCAAGCAGATCGACCCGTTTCATCCGCATGAAGCCGCTGGAGCGACAAAAGCTGGTCTTCATCGACGCGCAAATTGTCCAGCTTCAGCAGGCTTTGGGCAAACCCGATCGGCTGCAAAATGCCCCACAGTTCGACCATTTCGTGCATCCAGTGCAGCATTTGCAGCGGCAGCACTTCGTCACTGCTCCAAACTTCGCTGAGGGGCGGAAACTGCGATCGATCCTGCAAAATTACAGTCGTAAACTCGGCCTGCTCGATCGCGTCGTGAATCTGCGGCAGGGCAGGCGATTGGGATTGCACTTCGATGTAGGGCTGCGCGATCGCGGGGATTGCTTGCGTGGCAACGGCGACAAGCTGCGGTTCCGCTTCGATCGGGTCAAGTTCGAGCAGTTCAATCAGCGACGCTTGAAACGGCTGAAAGTCGCGAACGGTGATTTCCACTTCGCCCGTCAGCGGCGTTGGCAGCGGTGTTTGCAGGAGATAGCGCTGCTGAGCATCGAGAAAATCCGGCGAGGCGGCAGGCCAGTCGGCCAGTTTGGGTGTGAGAATCGCTCGCCACTCGATCGCCGTTTCCGCGCCGCACTTGTGACACTGTTCCACTTCAAAGTCCACCATTGCGCCGCATTCTTGACAGGTGATTTCGGTCAAAGAAGTGCCGCAGCGCTGGCAGAATTTGTGGTCGTCTGGGTTGCCGAACTGACAGTGAGGACAAACAAGCATGTTGAAGTTCTTCTTTCGTTAAACAGGCTGGAGACGGATCAAAAAAGCTGTCCCGCGCCGCGTAACGCTCGTGTATAAAGTGCAATGTACACAAGTTACATCATAGGCTTCAAACGGAATGTACACCGAAGCGCAACTTCGTGCCATGAAGTTACCGTAAAGCACTTTGAACCAGCGATCGCTCAGGCGGCAGTTCCACTTTCTCCTCACTTGTCTTCTACAGAAAGCGTGGCATAATAATCCGGCCAATGTCAGCCCACTTGTCAGCATCCTCATGGTTTCTGCTCCTCATCTTGACGGTTCCTATCCCGCCACTTCCTATCCCAACCGCCTTGCAACGGATATCGATCGCGCTGATCTCAGCTTTGATCTGCCCAATCCGGAAGACGATCGGATTTCCGAATTTGACTTTCAGCAGCAGATCGATCGGGCTTGGCAGGTGTGCGATCGGGTGGACTTGCAGACGGAAATTTGGCGCGGGCGGATTTTGCGGGCGGTGCGCGATCGAGAGCGGCGGGGCAGCGAGGGGCAAGACCGGTTCCGGGACGCAGCGATCGATTGGCTTTCTCAACTGGCTCAAAGACCGCGAAATCAGCAAAACCCAGGCCTATTCGCTGATTGAACTAGCAGACAGCGCCGATGCTTTGCTGGACGGCAATTTGCTGGAGCCGGAAGACGTGAATCAGTTCAGCAAGCGGGCGTTTGTGGAAACGGCGCAGGCGGACGTGGAAGTGCAGCAGATCATCAGTGAAGCCGTCCGGCGCGGCGACAAAATTACTCGGCGCGAGGTGAAGCAAATTGCGGACGAGTGGACGGCGATCAGTTCCGATCTCCTGCCTGTCGAAGTGAAGGAAAAAGCCGCCAACAATACAATTCCGATGCGCTACGTGGCTCCCCTCGTGCGCGAACTGGAAAAGCTGCCCGCTGCTCACCAAATGGCACTGCAAGCCGAAGTTGCCGAAAATCCCGATGTGGAAACGCTGAAGCAGGCCACAGCGGAAGCGAAATATCTCGCGAAATATCTCAGCGCTGCCGCACAGGTGCAAACTTTGCGCGATTCGATCGATCTCGAATCCGCCCTCGAAGAAGCCCTCCGCATCGGCTGCCTCAACTCAACCGCCGATCTGGTTAACCAAGCCGCCCAGCTAGAGCAAGCGATCGCCAAACTCTACACAAGCTGGAAGCGCCTGAACACGCTGGCCGAACGGGTCTATCTGGACAGCGGCGCAAGTACGCCTAACTTGCGATCGCTCCTGTCCGCTCTCCGTCCGCTCTCTGGTGAAATTTTGGAATTGCAGCTTGGCGATCCAGACAGCGACTTTTCGCGCCGAGTGCGGCTGCAAGTGCTGGGGGAGCGATCGAGGAAGCTCCTGAATCCGCTCAGTTGGGAAGACTTTGAGACGGGTTGGCAGGTGCGATCGCCTGTGGGGGCGATCCGATCGCTGCCCAGTGGCCTAGATCGCCCATCGATAAACCTCAAAGTCCCCCGCGAGTGGGGGATTTAGGGGGCTTCTCCGATCGCCTACTGCGCCGCCTGCCTGGAACTGCCACCATTAGCGATTACTTCCGACAGCACGTCCAAAGCCCGGACATATTGTGGGTCGGCGGATGTGCCGATCTCGTCATTGTTGCTGGCGAGTTCTTCGCGCTGTTCTTCAGTCAGTTCAATCACCACATCCGGCGCAATTCCAGACTGATTGATGTCTCGACCGTTGGGCGTGAGATATTTGGCAACTGTAATCGCCAAGCCCGATCGCCCATCGCTGAGGCCGCGCACCGACTGCACCAAGCCTTTGCCAAAGGTTTCCGTGCCAACTAAAGTGCCGCGATCGTTATCCTGGATCGCGCCCGAAAGAATTTCGCTCGCACTGGCCGAACCTTTGTCTACGAGAACAACCAGCGGTACTGCGGGAAGGAGCTTGTCCTGCTGCCCGGCCAGACGTTTCCCGAGCACCGCCACCCCCCCGTGGGCGCCGATCCCGGCAAGATGGAAACCTTTCGCGTGCGCTACGGGGTCATGTACCTGTACGTCGCCGGCGAGCCGCGCAAGA
>JAAUTJ010000544.1 GCA_012031475.1 Leptolyngbyaceae cyanobacterium SM1_3_5
CCGGTCGGTGGTGGGAACGATGTTCAACGCAGCAGCGCGGGCACGGCGGAGATCGCGGTGGCTAGCATCCAGCAGGCGCTGGTCTCCGGTGTAGCTGTGCGTCGTCGTCATCGTGCCTTTGATGATGCCGAACGAATCGTGCAGCACTTTGGCAACGGGCGCGAGGCAGTTTGTTGTGCAGCTTGCGTTGCTGATGATGGTGTGCTTGTTGTGGTCATAGTCTTTGTCGTTGACGCCAACCACAAACGTACCGTCATCGTTTTTGCCCGGAGCGGTGATCAAAACTTTTTTAGCTCCGGCTTCGAGGTGCTTGGAAGCTCCTTCGCGGCTGGTGAATACGCCCGTCGATTCGATGATCAAATCAATGTCCCAGTCTTTCCAGGGCAAATTCAGCGGATTGCGATCGGAGGTGCATTTCACCACGTGGCCGTTGGCCGTAATGGTGTTTTCATCGGCGCTGATGTCGGCAGTCATTTTGCCAGCATCGAGTCGTATTTCAACAAATGCGCGTTTGTTCTGGGGTCGGAAGTGTCGTTGATGGCAACAATTTCAAAACTGCTGTTTTCTCGTCCGAGCCAGCATCGCATAAAGTTACGTCCGATGCGTCCGAAACCGTTGATCGCTACTCTAATCACTGCGTCTTGCCCTCTGTTTACTAAAATCGATCGCTCTGTGTTCCCCGAAGGGTACCGCCCCTTGTAGACCCTAATTTCAGAAAGACTTGCACTGCACCTGTGCAAATTCCCAAGTCAGTTCCTTTTCTGCTAGCGGTCTATGGTCAAGAAAATCATACACTTTCGAGGGACTCCTCTCAATAGGGATCACCGACTCGAATCGGTTTTGGAAATCACGATCGATACAGTCCGTGCTGCTGAATATAAGTCTGGACGGGCATTGGCACCAATTTTGCAATAGGTAAAATTGCTTGGCAGCGATCGCGCACCAGGCTAGACGAAATTGGACTGGGGGAGCGATCAAGCATCTGCCAGCGCAGCGCAATTCCCTCGGCCTGAAGCTGCATTTCAACCTGGCGGATTTGAGCTTGAGCCTTGTCCGCTGCTCCGCGTGGCGCAATCAGCCACTCGCAAACGGACGCGAGTTGGTCACGATCGACCCAGCGCGGCAGCGTGGTGAAGGCATCCAGGCCAATCAGCCAGAACCAATGGCTCGGTGCTTTTTGAATTTGGAGGGTGGTGAAGATCTCGATCGCAAATCGCACGGATAAGCAAACAGGCGTGAAATTGGGGTAGGGCGCGATCGCCTGTTTCACCATTGCCAGCCGATGCTCAAGCGATGCAACTTGAGTTTTGTAGTGCGGAGCGATCGTGGGAACCCAAATGATTTCATTGAGATGGAACTGTTGCTCAGCAGCGCGGGCAATCTCTAAGTGAGCATAGTGGACGGGATTGAACGTGCCTCCAAAGATGGCACGTCGGGGTGGAGTTGCGGTCGCCTCACCATTCACAGCATCTAACTCAACAAAAAGTGGACATCGTTCAAAAAGTGGACATCGTTCAAAAGGAAACGTTGATCCCGATCTGTCCTTCGAGGCAACCGCTTCGATGCGATCGTTTTTTGACAGTGCCGGAACGCTGAACCTATCTCGTTAAAAAAGAGTTGAAATTTTGCGTTTGCTTCAGGAACCCAGTCAGAAATGCCTGTAGTTAGTTCAATATCGAGGATTTCGATTCAATTTCGGCAGATTTCGTTTCAGTCACGTGGATGTATCGCAAAAAAGCAAATCTTGCTATGATATCCGCGTGTTATCGGTGTGGTGTGGTGTTTAAGGAGTAAGAATGCTGAACTCTGTGGATTTCAGCGGGAGACCGTTTCATTTCATCGGCATCGGTGGAATTGGAATGTCGGCTCTCGCCTATATTTTAGCAAAGCGCAAGCTGCCCGTTTCAGGTTCAGATATCAGCCTCAGCCACATTACACAGCGGCTACAAGAACAAGGGGCACATATTTTTTGGAGCCAAGACGCAGCCAATTTGACGCATTTTCGATCGCTCGTCGAGCCACAGGCCGAATCGACCCGAACCGCAAGTGTGGTGACGCTTTCGCCCGATACCATCCTGCCGCAGGTCGTTTGCTCAACGGCGATCAATCCAGCCAATTCTGAATATTGCGCCGCGATCGAACTAGGCTGCCCGGTCTTTCATCGATCGGACATTCTGGCCGCGCTAATTCAAGAATATGAAAGCATTGCCGTTGCCGGAACGCATGGCAAAACTACGACCAGCAGCATGATCGGCTATTTGCTGCTCACCGCTGGGCTTGATCCCACGATCGTGGTCGGTGGCGAGGTGAACGCTTGGGAAGGCAATGCTCGCTTGGGTGAAGGGCCGTACTTGGTGGCGGAAGCAGACGAATCCGACGGATCGCTGGTCAAACTGTCGGCGGCGATCGGCGTTGTCACCAATATTGAGCTTGACCATCCCGACCACTACGCCACGCTCGATCAGGTGGTCAGCACCTTCAAAGTTTTTGCCCAGCGCTGTCAAATTTTGGTGGGCTGCATTGATTGCGACACGGTACGTAAGGATTTACAGCCAGAGATCACCTACAGTCTGCACGATCGACAGGCCGACTACTGGGTTGGCGAGGTTGACTACTGCTCAGACGGAACAACAGCGGAAGTTTGGGAGCGCGGGACGCAGTTGGGTGTGCTGAATCTCAAGCTGTTGGGCTGTCACAATCTCAGCAATGCACTAGCGGCAGTCGCGGTCGGGCGACAGTTAGGGCTGGAGTTTAACGCGATCGCTGAAAGTTTTGCGACCTTTACTGGGGCAAGACGACGGTTTGAATATCGCGGCGAAGCCAACCAGATTCGCTTTATTGACGACTACGCGCATCACCCCAGCGAAATTCAAGCGACGCTGGCGGCGGCTCGGATTCAGGCCGGAGCGCGTCGCGTTGTGGCTGTTTTTCAACCGCATCGCTACAGCCGCACTCAAACTTTTCTCGCGGAGTTTGCGCGATCGTTCAACTGCGCCGATCTGGTGGTGACAACGGAGATCTACAGTGCTGGGGAACCACAGCTTGATCGCGTCAGTGGTGCCCAGCTTGCCGACGCGATCGCCGCTGATCATCCGCAGGTTGTGTTTCAGCCAAACGCTGCCCGCTGTATCTACCTTTTTGATGGAGCAGCTTGCGCCTGGAGATCTCGTACTGTTTTGGGAGCGGGAAATCTTAACCGGATTATTCCAGATTTGACAAGCTACTTTGCGCGGGTTGAGGCCGAAGCGCCAGAAGCAATGGCGTAACGATCGTGTCTCTTGCGGGTGCTCTACTCAAAATTTTCTCTCACTAGAGAGATAGCTAAACCAATTGAGCGTGTTTGTTCCCTCTTTAGAGTTGATTTTTATGACCCTTTCTGATAACAGATCTGGTGTTCGCAGTGTTGGCATCCCGCTGCAAAAGCTGAAACGCCGATCGATCGCGCCTGTGGCTCATCCTCCAACCATCTGTCTGCCCAACACGACCAGCGTCATTAAAGCGCAGGTCTCGCTGGCAAACTACCACCTCTTGGCGCGTCGGCGGTCTGGCCGAGTGGTACGTGTCTCCGCGTGATGCCGCAGACTTGTGGCCGCTGCTGGAGTGGGCAAAATTTGAAGCGCTGCCTGTGACGCTGCTCGGTGCTGGAACGAATTTGCTGATTAGCGATCGGGGCGTGCCTGGTTTGGTGATCTCAACTCGTCGTCTGCGTCACTTGAAAATTGATCCAGAAACCGGTTTGATGACGGTTGGGGCAGGGGAACCCTTGCCAAAGGTCGCGTGGCAAGCTGCTGAGCAAGGCTGTCAGGGATTTGAGTGGGCAGTGGGAATTCCTGGAACGATCGGCGGCGCAGTGGTGATGAATGCGGGAGCACACGGCGGCTGTGCGGCAGATTTTTAGTCAGTGCTGAAGTGGCATTGCCCAATGGCGCGGTAAAACGCTGATGAATCAGGATCTGCACTATCG
>JAAUTJ010000545.1 GCA_012031475.1 Leptolyngbyaceae cyanobacterium SM1_3_5
CTCCGGCATCGCGACCGAGATTTTGCTGAAGGCACAAGAAATGCAGTTCGCGCCGAAAGTTTTTGAAGCGAATTTGCCGCAGTTCTTGCGCTTTGGGCGCGTAGTAGTAGCAGCCTTCTTCCAAGCCGTCCACGCCCGACACGGCGATGAAGGTTTCGATCAAATTCAGATCGAAGTAGTCGGGGGTCGGGTCAAGTTCCTGATCGATGTAGTGCTGGGGCTGATAGCTGAAATCCAGCAGGGCGTTGAGTTCTTCCAGCTTCAAGGCTGAGCCGCTGTAGGCACGAGTCGATCGCCGCTGATGGATCGTCATCTCCAGATCGCCCAGATTTTCGCCCCAGTCGATCGCGGCTGAAGCAGTCGAAACCTTGAGGCAAAACGGAAAATTATATTTGTCCTCGATCGGCGCAGCGGGCGCAACGGTGCGTAAATCCGCTGTTGTGATCTGCGTGGCCTGATGGCAGTAATTGAGCAGTTCGCCGTCGGGAATGTCGGGATAGTCGGTTTGCGTTTCGGACGGCAGCGCAGTCGATGCCAGCGGCAGATTTTGGCGCACGTCCAGCAGGTCGGCCAAGGGCAGCACGGCGATCGCCCCTTCCTGATGGGCATCGAGATACAGCAGTTTGTTGACGGCAGCATCGTGAAAGCCGCCGATCAGATGCGGACGATAGTCGGTGATTGCGCCTGCCAGTTCCAAATTGCCGATCAGATGACCGCTATCGAGGAAAATCCGGCGGTAGGCACGGTCTTGATAGCGCCACGCCGATCGATAAAACACGGCTGACACGACGATCGCCAGTTGCGTGTTGTCCAAGGTCGGATGCCAAAAGCAAGCCGCTTGCAGACTTGACCAAACTTGGCTATCCCAAAAGCGCACGATCGAATGCGACTGCGGCTGATAGCCATACAGTCCGGCAGGCAACAGCGGCGTTCCTCGCGAAATCAGGTAGAGTTCAGCCGGATACAAGCCGCCCGCCGAGGGAGCCGATCGCAAGTAAACCGCCTCGCCGCTCATCGTCAGCATTTTCATCGTCAGCCCGTAGCTGGCATACAGCAAGCGCGAAAGCCGCTGCCATTCAGCCGCCTCCTCACTTTGGGAATCGTCCATCAGGTACGGCTTCAGGTCGTAGACCGTGCCGATTTTGTAGGCTTTGAACGGCACAGGCTGATTTACCCAGTCGATCGAGCGCGATTTGCTGGCGATCGATTCGGGCGAATATTTGGTGCGCTCGTGGTAGTGGCGGGCGATCGAAACTTGCAGTTCCGGCATAAAAATTTCAGAACGGTCTTTCAATCGATCTTGACAGACGCGATTCCAATTCGGCAAACCTGAGTAGGAATTTTCGATCGGATGGCTGAACCGCTGGCAGGAATCGATCGCGCTTCGTTTTGAGCTTTGCCCCTCATCCCCCAGCCCCCACCCTAGGAGAGCAGGGGAACCGAACCGGAAATTCCTGTCCCTATAGGAGCGAGATGCAGCAACGGGCAAAGCCACAATCCTGCCCAAGCGGATCAGGCAGGTCTGCGAAAAAAACGCAATTTAGGAAATGATGCGTTTGAAAATTCCGCCGATCGCGCCCAAGAAATTGCTGGCAGCAGGGCGATCGACTCGCGAACCTGCTTTTAGCAACAGCGCTTCATCGATCGAATGCATCCACTGCATCATGGCGCGATCGGCCACTGAGCCAGCGGGCAGCCGTCCGAGCGCCAGTCCCCACTGCATCGCGGCGGCTTCCAGATTGTTCTGTTGCAGGTAGACAAGGCCGAGATTGGCGATCGTTTGCGCTTCGCGAATCGGTTCTTGCCGATCTTGCAGGTGTTGCAGGCTTTGCTGATAGTGCGTTTTGGCTCTTTCCCAGTTGCCAAGCTGCGCGTAGGTGTTGCCCATGTGGTTGTGCAGTTGGGCGGCTTGCAGCGCGTCGGGAGATTCTGCGCGATCGCCGTTTGCAGCAGGGGCAGCCAGTCCGCCGCCTCGCCCCGATCGAGCATGAACGGGGTCAAGCTGGCGATCGTCGCAGTCGCAATCGGCCAAGCTTCCGCCTGAATTGCCCAGTCGATCGCGGCGAGAAAATTCGGGCGATCGCGATCAAAGGCGGTTTGTGCCGAACGCGATCGATCAAAGGTCGGGACGGCGTCTCCCAGCAGGAACTGAGAATTTCAGCGAATTCCTGATAGTGTTGCGCCAGTCGTAGCCGAACGGTTTGGCGCGTTTCCACTGATTCTTCGATCGCCAGTTGACTTTTCACCAGCCGCCGCAGCGGGTCGGGCAGGCGATAGTGATTTCCCGCGAACTCGATCAGACGCATTCGCAGCAGCAGGGCAAGACTCGCCTGCGCGGATTCGATCGCAGTTTCACTCAGCGCTGCCGCTGTTTCTGCCGTCAAAATGGGTTCGGCCAGCACCCCGATCCGCCGCAGCAGTCGAGCAGTGGACGCATCCAAACGGCGATAGCTCAAGTTGAAGCTGACGCGAATGGCGGGGTAGCTCAAATTCGCTTGCTCACAGCGTTTGCGCTCCTCGGTCAGTTGTTGCAAATAGTCATCCAGTTGCAGGGGCGGCTGTTGCAGCAGAGCGGCAATCATGCACAGCGGTAGAGGCAAATTGTCACAAAGCTGCACGATCGCTTTGGACGTTTTCGCTTCCGCCTGAATTGGCTTGGCAGGCGCGATCGCTTTCAACAGCGCCATTCCATCTGCACTTGACATCGGCTGAAGTTCGATCGCAGCAATTTCCGCAAGCGGCTGTACGCTGGTCACCAAAATCGTACAGTTTTCGCCCAGTTTGAGGAGCGGCTGAAGCTGATCGGCAGTTTCCAGCGCATCAAGCAGCAGCAAAATCCGGCGATCGCTCAACTCGTGCAGATCGACAACGGACAACGCCCGACAGATTTGCTGGGCGATCGTTGCAGCCGACAGCGGCGGATCGCTGCGTAGATTCAGGTAAACCTGCCCCTCGGTGAAGCGCGATCGAATCTGGTACGCCAGATGCAGCGCCAACGTTGATTTGCCAACGCCGCCCGTCCGACGATCGCCATCACTCTTGGCGCATTGCGGGGGCGCAACCGCTGCCACAGCGCGATCGCCTGCTGGGTTTCTGCTTGCCGTCCGGTAAATTGGGCGGGCAGGGCGGGCAGCAGCGGCGAACTGACGGGCAACCGCTGCGCCAGTCGTTCTTCTGGAATCGCCCGATTCGATCGATGAAAGTGGAGCTTGGCGAGGGGTTTGGCGCTCATGGGTGGGGTGTCGGGTGTCGGGCTTCCGGGAGCGTCAGTCGAACGGTGTCGGCTGTCGGCTGTAGACCCATGTTGTCGGGTGAATCGAATCGATCGCGTCCGGCCTGAATGACGATCGCCAGCGCATTCAAAACGGAGGTGCGATCGAGCGGGTTGACGGTGACGATCGGCAGCGGGGTTGCAGCAATCGCAGGCAGAACGGTGGCGGCGGTAAGCGCGTCGGGGCAGTCGGTGTGCGTCAAGCCAATCACGGGCACAAGGGGCGATCGCGTTTGCATAAAATTGAGAATTTGGCGCGATCGATCGAATTCCGCCGGACGATGAGCGGCCACCAAGACGAGCAAGAGATGCGATCGCGCAATCAAAATGTCCCACATAAACTGAAAGCGAGCTTGTCCGGGCGCTCCGTAAACGTGAACCGTTCCCGTTGGCAAAGCCACGCGGCAAAAGTCGATCGCAACCGTCGTCGTCAGCTTGAGGGCGGCAGTTTCGTCAGTCGCAATCTCCTCGGTGTCAATCGTGCCGATCGCGTCGATCGTGCGGACAAACGTAGATTTGCCAGCCCCAACGGTTCCGGCGACGAGCAGGCGTTTGATGTTCATTCGGGGATCGGGGTGTCGGGTGTCGGTGTCGGCGGCGGCGGCGGTGTAGAGACGCGAGATCTCGCGTCTCTACCAGCGGGGGTAACGGCGATCGATCGAGGTGAA
>JAAUTJ010000546.1 GCA_012031475.1 Leptolyngbyaceae cyanobacterium SM1_3_5
CGCTGGCAGACATTTATGACCCCGCAGCCCGTCACCGTCAGCCCGACTGACTCGCTCAACCATGTGCTGTATTTGCTCAACCGCTTCAAGCTCAGCCGTTTGCCTGTCACCGAGGGGCAAAAAGCTGGTGGGCATCATCACCCGTGCCGACATTATCCGGGCAGAGTCTGACCACTTAAGCGGCAGCAATCGTCTGCTGGGTCCGCAAGCCGAACCGTCGTATGGGGTGTATCAAACCCGATCGCCTGCCACTGGGAAGGGTCGCCTGCTTGTGCCGTTGAGCAATCCGCAGACTGCGCCGCTGTTGCTGAAGCTGGCAGCCGCGATCGCCCGTGATCGCGACTATGAGCTTGAATGCCTTCAGGTGATGATTGTGCCGCGTGGCAGTTCTCCCTCTGAAGCTTCAGTCAGGACGACTCACAGTCGGCGGCTGTTGCGGCAGGCCGAATCGATCGCCCGCGAGTGGGAATCTCGATTCACACGCAAATTCGCGTCGCCCACGATGCGGCGCAGGCCATGCTCGAAGCAATTGGCGATCGCCACATCAACTTGATCTTGATGGGCTGGAAGGGCAGCACAACGACACCGGGGCGCGTCTTTGGCAGTGCGGTCGATACGATCGTGCGGCAGGCAAGCTGTGAAGTTTTGCTGGTAAAACTGGGCGAAAGGGCAGGGTGCGATCGCTGGCTGATTCCGATCGCAGGCGGCCCCAATTCGCAATCTGCCCTGCAACTGCTGCCCGCCCTAACGCGCATCAGCAAAACGCCGATCGTGCGTTTAGCACAGGTGTTCGATCCGCTGCTGACCGCGCTGGATTTGAACTTGCTGCGGCAGGCGACTCAGACGATCGCACCGCAAATCAACTGTCCGGTCATGCCGCGCCCGCTCCGGTCGATCTCGGTGGCAGATGCGATCGTCGATCTCGCCAAACAGGACGGCTGCGACATCATTATGCTGGGTGCGAGTCGGGAAGGACTGCTTCAGCAGGCGATCAACGGCAATATCCCGGAGGCGATCGCCCGACAGAGCAACTGCACCGTGATTTTGGTACGCAGCCCGATTTTTCCAGATGCGTCTTGAGCTTGACCGGAAACAAAGCGCTTCGTTTTGCATCTACTGCTATGGTAGGTGTCGGCTTTGAACCGTTTGAGAAATCACGGTTTGAGCGATCATGACTGTGCTAATCTGTTCACCGCCATTCCAGTCACCGCCATCACAGGCGGCTCGATCGTGAGGAGAATTCTACAGATGCAGCGGTTCACATCCACACTCGAATTAGCCAGCAGCCGACGGTCTTTATCTACAGCCGCGTCCTCAAGGCGATCGCGCCGTATCCAACCGATCGCGCTGAGTTTGGCGATCGCGCTCGCCGCCAGCTTTGGCTGGGAATCGATCGCGCTGGCGCAGGAATATGTGCCGCCGCCAAATGTGGGCATTCCCGGACGCGCCGCGCAGCGGGAACTCGTGCCCCCAGTTCGCGTGACGGGCGACATTCTGCTGACGGCACTGCTGCCCGAAAACAGCTACGGGCTGCAACTTGACGAGATGCCGACGACCTGGTTTTGGTACAAGCCAGAAACGAGTGTGACGACAGGGGAATTTTCTCTGCTGGATGAGGCGGGCAATCTGGTCTACGAAACCGCTTTGTCGCTGCCTGCCGAAGCGCAAATTGTCAGCTTCACGCTGCCCGCAACGATCGCACTTGAACCCAATACCGATTATCAATGGTATTTTTCGATCGTCTGCGACCCGGACGATCGCGCCCAAGACCTCTTCACCGAAGGCTGGATTCGCGCTATCACACCCAGTCCAGCACTGCTCGAAGAACTGGAATTTTCCCCTAGTGCTGGAGTTTCAGCGGAAAGTGCCGCCGCTAACGGCTTGTGGTATGACGCGATCGGCTCGATCGCCAATCAGCGCCGCAATTCCTCACAGACTGCTGAAGCTGAAGCCGCATGGCGATCGCTGCTCGAATCCGTCAACTTAGGCGATCTGGCAGACGTGCCGCTGAGCGAAACCGATCTCTCGATTCCGCCTGAACAGCCTGCTCCAGCCGACCAGCCCTAATTCATATTACTGCGGTGGATTGGTCGGCGGCGCGTTGATCTGCTGAATTTGCGTGGTGAAATAGGCGGTGCGGTAGTTTAGCTCTTGCGCCAAGCTGAGGCCGCGCTGGAAAGCCGCGATCGCCTGTCCCTGATTGCCCTGCGATCGATGAAGCTGGCCGATTTGGTCGTAGGTGTCCATCAGGCCGTAGGTGTTGTAGGCCTGCTGATGCACGTCCAAAAGTAGCTGATACACGGTCAGCGCATCACCGGGACGATCGATCGATTGATACAGATTTGCCAGCCGTTGCAGCGCGTCGGCAGCATAGGCATACTGCTGGGTCGATCGCGACACGCCAAACGCTTCTTGGTAGCTGGGTGCAGCTAGATCCGGGCGATTCAGGGCAATGTAGCTATCCCCGATCGCCAGCTTCAAGGGCGGAATTTCAATGTACTGCTCTTGCTGTTCGTAGACGGTGACAAGCTGCTGCTGCGCGTCGATCGCCTGCTGCGGCTGGTTGCCCTGCTGATAGCTGTAGGCGAGTTGCTGCAAATATTGAATGCGGCGAACCGGATCGTTGGGCGTCAGCGAAAGTAACTGCTGATAGACATTGGCAGCGCTGGCATAGTCAAACCAGGCCAGATGTAGCTGCGCCAGTGCTTCCAGCGTTTGCAGTTCGCGATCGCGATTCCCCTCTTGCTGCGCCAGCGTCAAAATATCGCCATAGGCGGCGATCGCAGGTTCGATCGCCCGCATCGACTGATAGGCCTGGGCGATCGTCAGCAGCAAATCGTAGTTCAGTGGCGTTTGTGCCCGCAAATCTGCTTCGATCTGCTGGAGCCGCTGCGTGATCAGGCGCACCTCGGTCGTTTTGATTTTGCTGCCATGCGATCGCCCCGATCCGGCTGAGCGATTCGACTTCCTGCTGAGTGCCCAAGACGCGCCGCAGCCGCAACACCCGCAGCCACAGTTCAAACGCACCGACGGGATTGCCCGCATCAAATTCAAGCTGGGCTTGGCGATCGAGTTCATCGACAGCAGCAGTCAGCGTACTCAACTCCTGCGGACTGAGGGGGCGATCGACCACGAGGCGCGGCAGCAGCGGGTCAGGCTCGGTCATCTCCAAGGGATTGGGCGGAAACGTATCCTGCGCCATTGCGGTGGTCGTTCCGCCCCACAGCATCAACAACACAGCGCTTTGTGCGCCCACTCGTCGCCAATCGTGCAACACCATCGCCTTTGCCTTTGCTTCCAAGAGCGCTAAAAGCCAAACTTCTTCCAGCCTATCGCCTGTTGAGTCGATCGCCTAGAGCGTTTCAAACTTCTGTTTCAAACTTCTGATTGCTGCGTTGTCGTTTGGTTTTGCCCCCTAAGTCCCCCACTGGTGGAGGACTTTGAAGCGCCTCCTAGAATCCCCCACTCGAACGAACTGCCCTTCACTCGTCAGCACTTCCCAACCCGTCTTGGCTTGCTTCATCCAGCTTGCGCTGGGCATAGTCCAGATAGCCTTGATATTCGCTGACTTTTTCCTGCGCGATCGCATAGTTGTCGTCATTTTGCGGCACCTGGTTCATCAGGGCGATCGCTTCTTCCCACAAGGTCACGACCTGCTGCCACTCTTCTGCGGTGGCTGCCGTCTGCGTTTGTGTCGCAGCTTCGGTGGCACGATTGACGGCATCGCGAAACGGCGTTTGAGTGGCTGCAACCGTTGCCGTCGGTTCAGAAATTGGCTCGGTTGCCACAGGCGAATCGGCCAGCGTGGGCAGCGGTTGCGGCTGTGGACTCAGGCGCGGCAGCAGATAATACGCCAGCGCACCCAGTCCGGCCAGCAGCGCGATCGCCAGCAGCGGCAGCAGCAGACGCGAATCGATCGA
>JAAUTJ010000025.1 GCA_012031475.1 Leptolyngbyaceae cyanobacterium SM1_3_5
GCACAATGGAAGCGTGAAAATGTCCCGCAAGTGTTAGCTCATCGCTGTGCTTATCTTAATGGGTTAATTGGTTCACCATTGCCCAGTCACTGAGCATGATTGCTTATGGGAAAAGTGACATGCTCCCGTCGGGAACGATGCGTAACCGTCGCTTGGTAACTTCTCTAATTAGATTCGCCACAGTACCCACCTTCAACGTGAAACAGTGACCCAGCCGTTAGTCGATCGCAAAACTCAATCGCCGATTCAATCTGTAGCCGATTCAATCTGTAGCCGATTCAATCTGTCCAGCGCATCAATGCAGTGAGATGTCGTCGCTGCCAAGCAAACCGCAAAACATTAATTCCTAACTCTTGAGCCGTGCGAATTTCGCTTCGTGGTGATGTGCCGTGAATGCCCCAGGCTTCTGATAGCTTGCCCCTCACCCAGACCACGCTTTCATCTACAAATATCTGCGTTGAGTCTCCCAAAGTTGGGGGGACTGTAAACACAAACGGTTCAGTTCGTAGCGGATGCTGAGGCGGCAGTGCCGCACCCGTTGCTAAATCACTCCAGGGAAATGATACACCACTCGATGACGCTTGCTGCGGCGACTGCTGCGATCGCAATGCGCTCAACAGTTCTCGAACGGGTTCATCTAAATCTGAATTAGCAGATTCAACGAGTAGCAAACCGCCTGTATTGAAATAGTGGCGCAGTGTTTTGATTATCTCGGCACGGTTCAAATTGATCAATGTCTCAGCACTCGTGAACAACAGATCGCAAGCGTTGCACTGCTGTCTATCTGTAAGTGAAACCGATCGAGCCACTTCTCCTTGAAAAACGGGATAAAGCGCAGCCAGCGATCGAATCAAATAGTCACAATTTTCGCCAGCGTTCAGATCCGATCGAGGAGCGATCGCGCCCAGCCGCACATAGGTTTGTGCCCGCGCCTGTGCCTGTACACGATGCAGCAAATTAATTTCATTCACATCTGGCGCAAGGACATCCTGCGGCATTTTCAGAAAAACACCGCCTGCTGTTAGTTCAATTCGACACAGCTCAACTTCGCGTTCATTCGGCGGCTGAGTTTTTTGATCAAGGCGGAATAGTTCTGCAACTGTAAGCTTGTGGGGCTGATGATTTAACGCATCTGGATCAACGTAGCTCACTACTAGGTAAACGGTGCGATTGCCGCTGCTCGGCGGATCGATCGCAATGCGGTAGGTGCGATCGGTTTTCGCGTCCACAATGATGGGATTGCCTTCAATATCGATCGCAATTCCCGGCTGAATTTCCAGCCAGCGACTTTCGCCCTGTTGCTGATCGGCTGCTCGATAGCGGAACGAACTGGTTGCGGGTGGTGAAATCACCTTTACGCCTAATCCACACACAATTCCGGGCTGATAGAGCGCCTGGTAATGTACATTTTGACGATGGCGATGATAGCGATGAGCAATTTGCCAGCGCTCAGCATTCATCATCAAGCCATCATGAACGTGCAATCGCTCTAGCGGATTCGGTGAAGGATATGGAAAGGAAGAATGAGTCATTACACTCCTAGCTTGATTATGAATAGTTCAGCACAGTCGCTCTCGTCCGTCGGGCATGATTGCACCGCAAAAATTTGTATTCTCTAAGCGAACTCCGCTTAGCATTGCTCCTTGTAAATTCGCTGCTCTTAAATCTGCACCTGCAAGATTTAGATTGCTTAAATTGGCGTTTTGAAGATTGGCGTTTCGCAGATTCGCACGGCTGAGATTGGCACTGCTCAAATTGGCGCTTCCCAGATTTGCACCTTGTAAATTGGCGCGGCTGAGATTGGCGTTACTCAGATCAAGTCCGCTGAGGTTTGATTCTCGTAAATTCATGTTGCTCAGATTTGCTCCGCTCAGGTTGATTCCGCGCAAATCCGTTTCGCTCAGGTCGATCGATCGCAAATTAACGTTGTTCAAAACTGTACCTTCACCAAACGCTGCGCTGCGGAGATTCGCATCTGTCAAAACTGCGTCCGTCAAATTTGTTTGATTCAGGTTGGTGTTCCGTAAATTTGCGTTTTCTAGATTCGCCCCAGTCAAATTGCTACCGCTTAAATCTGCACCCGCCAGATTCGCTCCGCTTAAATCAGCCCGATCGAGTAACAATCCTGACAGCAAGGCTTGACTCAAATTTGCCTCTTGTAAATTCGCACAGGTTAGTGCTGCTGGGCGATCGCGATCGATTGGTTCAGGCGAAGTCGCATCAGGTTGGCTTAATTCACCTGGACTTGATTCACCTGGACTTGATTCACCTGGACAAAGGCTACTCGCCTGCAATTCTAGACAAGGTGAGGGAGTTGCCGCTTCTGAACCGGGCAACGACTCAGCTTGATTACCAGACTCAGCTTGATTACCCGTAGGTCTGAGATCAGCAGCAAACAAGTTAGCGCCTCGCAAATCAGCCCCATTTAGAGGTGTGTTTCTGAGATTAGCACCACTGAGGTTTGCCCCTGCCAAACAAACATGATCTAAAGGTAAATTACTTAAATTTGCGTGATTTAAGTTTGCGCCTTCCAAACTGGTGATTTCTAAATTGCTGCGATCGATCGCATTGGGGTCATTCAAAATTTGTGCAACCTGCATCCAACGCGGATCGACGATCGCCTCTTCTAGGCGAGTTCGCGTTAGATTTGCGCCAGTTAAATCGGCTCCCGTCAGATTGGCTCCCCTGAGATCGGCATCTCGGAGATCAGCGTTTCGCAGGTCAGCATTTTGCAGTTCTGCTTGCTGCAAATTTGCTCCGCGCAAGTCCGCTTCTCTTAAATCAGCCTCTCTTAAATCTGCCCGCTGAAGATACGCTTCTCGAAGCCGAACGCCTCTTAAATTGCACTCTGAACACGCTCTAGTTTCGCGTAGCTGTTGCTCGTCTCTTGATTCGGCTTTGGCAGACAAGCCAGCAAGAAGCCAAATCCAAGCAGATAGCAGCAGTGTGGCTGGACAAAAGTGCTTCATTAGATAAAAGGTGCTAATTCACTTGCTGAAAGTTTAGCAGCCATTGTGCAAGCAATGTTGATGCCACATTAATGCCGCGTTGAGGCCGCTGGCGGGTGAGAAGATATCAAACTCAGCCATTGCGCCAGAATTCACCTTGTAGATCTTCAATCGTCCTGAGTACACCATTCATTAAAGATGCGTTTAATTAAAATGCGTTTGCCCGGTTGTAGGGTCAGTGAAACTTGACTTTTTGATTTTTCTTTCAACCTGTTCTCATGTCTGTTTTGTCTGCAATCCGAATTGTCCTTGTCGAACCTGCGGGCGCGTTGAACGTCGGTTCGATCGCCCGCGTCATGAAAAATATGGGCTTGCAGCAGCTTGTCCTGGTTAATCCCCGCTGCGACCCGCTGGAGGCGGAAGCTCGACAAATGGCCGTTCACGCGATCGACATTCTCGAATCCGCGATCTGCGTCGAGACGATCCCGGCTGCGCTCAAAGGATGCGATCGCGCCATTGCCACGACCGGACGCGATCAGGCGATCGAGAGCGTGTTGGAATCGCCGCGCCAAAGTTTGCCTTGGCTGTTGCAGGGGCGATACCGTTCCGGGACGCCACGATCGCCCCATCAGGCCGCTTTGATGTTTGGGCCAGAAGACCGAGGCTTGAGCAATGCCGAATTGAGCTATGCCCAGCGCTTGATTCGGATTCCCTCCAGCCCAGACTATCCCTCGTTAAATTTGGCTCAGGCCGTTGCGGTGTGCTGCTACGAGCTTTATCTGATGGCTGGCGATCCCCAGCTTCCCGCCCCGGAAACAACCGATCGAGCCGCGATCGAATCGATCGAAGCCTTTTACGATCACTTTGAAACTCTGCTGCTGCAAATTGGCTATCTGCATCCCCACACGGCGCAAAGTCGGATGGAAAAGTTTCGTCGCCTGTTTAATCGATCGCATCTTTCAACGGCAGAAGTGACGATGCTGCGAGGAATTTTGCGGCAGATGGCTTGGTTTGCGAGTCGGGAGCAATCCGAAAATGATGCCGAGTGAGAAAAAACTTTGCGATCGCCCGTTGGCAAATCTAGCGTCGATGTCGTAGAATTCGCTGCGATGCAGAGACGGGAACGCTACCTGTAGCGCACTGACTTCTAACAAACTGACTTCTGGCTACACCACATCACTCTCGATCGCGGAGGCGAACTTTCATGCAGGAGGCCAATCAATCATCGCGGCTAGCGCGGAGACGGCGAATTGCTCAGCGACAACCTGCGGCAACTCGTCCGACCGGAGAATCTAAGCTGCTCAAGCCCGCCGCCTTTGCGCGTCGCCCGAATCGAACTGCGCCCCTCCGCCAGCTTCCCAGTGCCGACCGTCCTAGCGCCGACCGTCCTAGCGCCGACCGCGAAGCGCTCTCGGAACGGACTCGTCCCAGAGAATTGCGTCGCCTGCGATCGATCGAGCCAACGCCACCCACTCGCGAAGCGCTCAAAGAACGAATGCGCCGCCGCCAAGCTCGCCAGTCATCCGCCACGCCTTCGTCCGCCACGCCTACTGAATCCGCCCGCAAGCCGCGCCGCACTCGCCGCAAAGCGTCGCCTTTAACCTATCTAGTGCGCCTGTTGATTTTGGGCGTGGGCGTGGGGCGATCGCTGGAACGCTGATTTCTGTGCTTGATCCGGCCTTGCGGCAAGATGTGACGCAGGCGGCGCGATCGGCCACGCTCAATTCTCCAGTTGCAGCCGATGGTCAGCCTGCACGGGTGGCAATGTCGCCCGTTGCCTTGCCGACGGGTCAGCCAATGACCGCGCTGCAAAATTCAGTTCAGTCGCTCACGTCCGGCTACACGGGCTTGACTCCCGGCGTGTTTGTCCTCGACATCGAAACGGGCAACTATCTCGATCTAAACGGTTCGTCGCTGTTTGCCTCAGCCAGCATGATCAAGGTGCCGATTTTGATTGCGCTGCTGCAAGACGTGGATGCAGGCAAAATTCGGCTGGATGAATCCTTGACGATGAAGCAGGTCGATGTCGCAACCGGATCGGGTGACATGCAGTATCAGGAAGTTGGATCGCGCTACAGCGTCCTGGAAACCGCCACGAAGATGATCGCCATCAGCGACAATACGGCCACGAATATGCTGATTGCCCGCTTGGGCGGAATCGAACTGCTCAATCAGCGCTTCCGCCAGTGGGGGCTGACCAATACGGCCTTGCAAAATATTCTGCCAGACCTGACCGGAACCAACACGACCACGCCGAAGGAAATGGCCGAACTGCTCGCCCGCGTCAGTCAGGGCGATCTCCTGTCGATGCAGGCTCGCGATCGCCTCTTTGCAATCATGCTGCAAACCGAAACCGACACGCTGTTGCCGACCGGAATTGGCGAAGGGGCAACGATCGCTCACAAAACCGGAGACATCGGCTCAATGGTCGGGGATGTCGGCCTAATCGACACGCCGCAGGGCAAGCGCTACATCATGACAACGATGGTGCAGCGTCCGCGCAACGATCCTCGCGCTCAAGAACTGATTCGCCAAATTTCCAAAGCAACTTACGAATTCATCACCAAGCCGCAGACGCAGGCGATCGAAAGCGAAACGGTGCAGCCTGCCTCAGATTCAGAAGCGCAAAGCGATCGTCCGGCTGAGCCAGACGCGACCACCCGCTAGGTTAGATGCACTGGGTTAGATGCGTTGAGCTAACTGATTTCCAAAGCGGCGTTGCGATGGGTGCAAAATCCATGCAAGATCTCAGTTAAGCAAGTGGCTCGATCGCCGTGTTATGATTAGTTGTTCAACTGCAATTTCTGCAAGCTACACTCACGATCGGCATGATTAAACTGCGATTAAAGCGATTTGGTAAAAAGCGCGAAGCTAGCTACCGCGTTGTAGCTGTCAACAGCACTTCCCGTCGAGATGGCCGCCCGCTCGAAGAATTGGGATTCTACAATCCCCGCACGGATGAAATTCGTTTGGATGTCGAAGGCATTCAGCGACGACTCTCCCAAGGCGCACAGCCGACCGACACCGTTCGCGACCTGTTGCGTAAGCAACACCTTCTAGGCGGGCAACAAGCTGAACAAGCCGTTCCAGCCGCCTCGGTAACTGAACAAGCTGAAGCTTAATTTGTTTGTGACCGATCATCTTTCTCCGGAAGCCTCGCCCGACTATGCGGGGCTTGTGCGATTTTTAATTGCACCGTTTCTCGAATCAGCCGACGCGCTCAAGGTGGACTGTGAAATTGCCCCCCGCCCGCGCCGAGTGCTGGTTCGCTTGGCCTTTGAGGGCGAAGACAAAGGCCGCGTCTTCGGTCGAGGCGGACGCAACATTCAAGCCGTTCGCACCGTCCTTCAGGCCGTTGCCCAAACGGTTGGCTACACGGCGCACCTCGAAGTTTTGGGACGCAAAGCGATCGCCCTCCCACCGAATCAGCGGGACGCGCCCGACCTGCGGGGGGTAGCACCAACGGCGCACCGCCCGATCGCCCTCGTCATCTGCCGCGCCCCCGCCCCCCAGCGTGACAACCAACACGACGATCGACCTGCAAAGCGCTGAGGCGGCAATGGCGCTTGCGGGTCCGCAAGAAAGCAATCTCAAGCAAATCGCTCGGCAAACGGGCGCATCGCTGGTTTGCGCGGTCAAGAACTGCTGATCGGCGGGACGGAAAAGCAGGTGGATTTGTGTGAGCGATTGGTGCGATCGCTCAAGCCCTTCTGGAGTCAGGGCAAGCCAATCACCCACACCGACATCGCCACGGCACGGCAGGCGCTCGACACCGATCGCCAAGCCGAACTGCAAGACTTGCAGCGCGACGTAATCGCCCGCACTCGGCGCGGCGAAGATATTCGCGCCAAAACCTTTCGCCAACGTCAATATATCCAGGCAATTCGGACGCACGATCTGACTTTCTGCATTGGACCAGCCGGAACGGGAAAACCTTTTTGGCGGCGATCGTCGCGGTTCAAGCCCTGCTCAGCAACCAGTACGAGCGCCTAATTTTGACGCGCCCTGCGGTCGAAGCAGGCGAACGCTTGGGCTTCCTTCCGGGCGATCTTCAGCAGAAAGTGAATCCCTATTTGCGCCCGCTCTACGATGCGCTGTATGAAATGCTCGACGCCGAAAAGGTGCCAAGCCTGATGGAGCGCGGCGTCATCGAAGTTGCGCCTTTGGCCTACATGCGCGGTCGAACCTTGAGCAATGCGTTTGTCATTCTCGATGAAGCCCAAAACACCACGCCTGCTCAGATGAAAATGGTGCTGACGCGCTTGGGATCGAACTCGCGCATGGTGGTGACGGGCGATCTCACCCAGACAGATTTGCCGCCGAATCAAACTTCGGGGCTGGCGATCGCAGAACGCATTCTTCGCCGCGTCGAGGGCGTTGCCTTCTGTCAGTTCTCCAAGGCTGATGTCGTGCGCCATCCGCTTGTCCAGCGCATCGTTGCTGCCTACGAAGACTACGAGAAGCCGCCCACCTCACCGCAGCGTTAGGCTGCTGACACAAACAGTTTCTCAGGCAGCCGATCGATGATTCCGAGCAGATGATTCCAAGCAGATGAGTTCTGGAAGTGATGGTGAGCGTTGCGATCGTAATTCCGACTTTGAACGAATCTGCCAGCCTAAAGCGCACGTTGCGGCAGTTGGCTTACTTAAATCCTGCCGCGGCTGAAGTGATTGTCGTCGATGGCGGCAGCAGTGACGATACGGTGGCGATCGCCCAAACCTGCTTTCGCGAATGGCCGCAAGGACAAGTGCTGTGTTGCGATCGAGCGGGGCGAGCCGTCCAGATGAATGCGGGAGCCAGAGCCGCGACGGGTGAGATTTTGTGCTTTCTTCATGCCGATACGCGCCTGCCCGATGATGCGATCGCGGTCATGGAGCGGGTTTTGAGCGATCGCCAAACGGCCTGCGCTGGATTTATCTCGCTGATGTCCGGTGTCGATCGAACCCGCTGGGGAATTTCCTTCCACAACTTCCTCAAAACCTATTACGCGCCCTTGCTGTTTCGGCCTCACCGCTTTGTGCGCGGTCTGCGCTTGCTGTTTGGCGATCAGGTGATGTTTTGTCGGCGCGAAGATTTTTGGAACTGCGGTGGATTTACCGAAGCGCTGCCGATTATGGAGGATGGCGATCTTTGCCTCAAACTCATGCACT
Organism: Leptolyngbyaceae cyanobacterium SM1_3_5; assembly: GCA_012031475.1. Taxonomy (GTDB): domain Bacteria; phylum Cyanobacteriota; class Cyanobacteriia; order Elainellales; family Elainellaceae; genus JAAUTJ01. The sequence goes on from JAAUTJ010000025.1 coordinate 8,099, forward strand.
ACGGGCGGATTCGGCAGGTGAATCGAATTGTGGAAAGCAGCGATCGCCGTGTCGCCCGCTGGGGATCGCTCAAAGCGACAGGAATTTATCTCTACATTGGCTTCTTGTGGGGCATCGGGGTTTCACCAGACTATTTGAAGCGATTTTATGAAGATATTCGGTAAATCTAGGCAGTGATTTAAAGTCCTCGGAAGCCCTCCCCCCCAAATTGGGGGATTTCGGAGTCCTCAAAGTCCCCCAATTTTGGGGGGTTTAGGGGGCGAAACGGGTCAGCAACAAACCGATCAAGCATTCTAAACCACGTCCTAATCGGCAGGTAGAGCGATCGCGACTGCTGCCTGATCGGGTCTGAGGTAGTCGGCGGCAAGCTGTTGCAGTTCGTCCGGTTCAAACTGCGAAATCGTTTGCGGATAGGTGACGGCGACTTCGGCCTGCGCGATCGTGTTGTAGTAGCCGTAGAGTCCGGCGATTTGGCTGGCGGTTTCGGTCGAAAAGGCGTAGTCGTTGCGGAGAAGCCGCTGATGGCGTTGCAGTTCGATCGAGTCGATCGGATGAGCGGCAAGCGACTGGAGGCGATCGCAAATTCGGGCTTCCACCTGTTCAATGTCTTCCGGTTCCAGCCACGCGCTGACCGTAATCACGCTGGCATCGCGCTGAAGCGAAAAGCTGCTACCGATCGCCTGCACAAGCTGTTCTTCTTCGCGCAGTTGCCACACCAGCCGCGATGACTGCCCGCCCGCCAGCACCATCGAGAGCAAATCTAGCCCGTAAGCAGTCTGAAGCTGAGCCACACCCGGAGCCGTCCAGGTAATCAGCAATCGAGCCTGCTCCAGTCGCGGCAGATGCAGAATTTGACGCTGAGCCAAGCAGGGCTGCACGATTCCCCGATCGCTGATCGGACAAGACTGCGCGGGCGCGAAGCTGCCAAAGGCGCGATCGACCAGTTCCAAAACGGTTTCGCGATCGACATCTCCGACAATGGCGATCGTCAGATTTTCCGGCTGATAGTACGTTTGGTGAAACTGCCGCATTGCAGCGGGCGACATTGCCATCAGCGTGTCCGGACTGCCCAAGACCGATCGCCCGTAGGCATGATTCGGAAACACGCTTTCCATCTGCGCTTCGTAGATCACCGAATCGGGATCGTCATCGTTTTGCCGCAGTTCTTCCAGGACAACCAGACGTTCGCGATCGAATTCTGCATCAGGGATCGCCGCATTCAGCAGCAGTTCGGCCAGAGCAGGCAGCGTCACCGAGAGATCGCGAGGCGTAGTGTGAATGAAATAGTGGGCGTAGTCGTGACTAGTGGCTGCATTCGTAACCCCGCCGCGATTTTCGATTAGCGCGTCGAACGCTCCGGGCGGGAGGCGATCGCTACCCTTGAAAATCATGTGTTCCAGAAAATGCGCCATGCCCGCCCATTCTGCGGGTTCGGCAACGGCTCCGGCTCGCGCCCAAACATCCACCACCACAACGGGAGCAGTCGTAATTTGCTGATGAATCACGGTCAACCCGCTCGGCAGAGAATGCCGCTGAGCAGGGAAGGAGGGAGGAATCAGAAGTGCAGTCAAGCCGCTGGAGGGATGAAAATGATTCTCCTATCCTATCGTCTTCTAGAACACAATTGCGGAATTCACGGAAGCTGGAGCGCATTTGCAACAAATATTGCAGCTTCTCACAACTCATCGAGAAGCTGTTGATAGACTCTAGACAATTGCGCTTTCGATCGCCCAATGGATCAATTCATCAGTTCGGTGTTTCACGATCGCTATCAGGTGCAATCGCTGCTGGGTCGCAAAACCGGTCGCCGCACGTTTTTGGCAACAGACTTAGAAACTGATTCGATCGTCGTTCTGAAACTCTTGCTGTTTGCACCGGATTTCACCTGGGAAGATCTGAAGCTGTTTGAGCGCGAAGCCGAAACGTTAAAATCGCTCGATCACCCTGCTATTCCCAAATATTTAGACTACTTTGAAACCGATACAGAATTAGGCAAAGGATTCGCCCTTGTACAAAGCTACATTAAGGCGCGATCGCTTCAGCAATGGACACAATCAGGCCGCACTTTTAGCGAGGTTAATCTGCGAGAGATTGCCCAACATCTATTAAAAATTCTCGCGTATCTGCACGATCGAAATCCCCCGACCATTCACCGCGACATCAAGCCCAGCAATATTTTATTGGGCGATCGATACCGTTCCGGGAGCGCTTCGCGATCGGGCAACTCCGTCGGGAAAATTTACCTGGTTGATTTTGGTTCCGTTCAAACGGCTGCACATGGTGGAACTGTTACCGTTGTGGGCACTTATGGCTATATGCCGCCCGAACAGTTTGGCGGGCGATCGCTTCCCGCTTCTGATTTGTTTAGCCCAGGTGCAACTTTAATTTATCTGGCAACAGGTCAACATCCCGCCGATTTGCCACAGGCGGATTTGCGAATTGAGTTTGAAAAATCTGCGAATCTTAGCAAGCATTTCAGCCAGTGGATTCACAAGTTAACTGAGCCGAGTTTGTCGAGAAGAGCGGCATCGGTGAAAGGGGCGATCGATCGTCTGCAAAACCCGCCAAAATCGCCGTCAAACCAGCCTTTCTCGCTGCTGCGTCGCCCTGCTTCTAAAATTCAGCTTCAGGCAACTTCAGCAACCTTGAGAATTCAAATTCCAAAAGCTTAAATTCACTTTCAAACGGGAATTGAAAGCAGCATATCTGGATGCTTCATTTTCGTTGTAGTTGCGATCGGGTTAATTGTAACTGGGCTGTGGGCAGTCATTCTCGTTGCACTGCTAGTCGTTCTACCGATATTGTCAGTTACGAGAGGCTCTTTCTGGTTGCTTGACAAGTTGATTTTTTTCAGTGCAGTAGATAAAGCTGCCTTTCACCATGCTCAATTTGAGTTAGAAAATGGTTCAGCTTTTGTTTCGCTGGCGCTTGACGATTTAGGAAGGATCGTCTCAATTCCTCGACAAAAGCTGCGATCGATCACGGTTGATTCCTACCGCTTACCTCGTTACCGATTGAATGTTGAGTGTGAAGCGATGAATGGTCGGCGACACAAACTGCAAATCATGGGCGATCGCGCTGAAATTCAATGGCTTTGCGATGAACTGATCGAGTGGGGCGACTTTAAAATCGAATATCAAGAAGCCAGCGGCTTTTAGTGAATCAAAAGGATCGTCCCACCCTGCGATCGCCCCGCCAACCATCCTCAAAGTTCCCATGCATGGGGGATTTAGGGGGCTTTTCCGATCCATCAAACTGATGTGAACAGCGCCGTTGCTTCAGATCGACTGCACAAATTTCGATAGCCGCTCCATGCCTTTTTGAATTGTTTGCGTGTCCGTCGCATAGGACATCCGAATGCAATCATCCGCTCCAAACGCGATTCCCGGAATCATCGCCACCTGATGAGAATCGAGCAGCGCTTCGCAAAATTCGATCGATTTCATGCCCGTTTTACTAATATTTGCAAACAGATAAAATGCGCCGTTCGGTGTGGGGCAGGTGAGTTGGGGAATCGATCGCACGGCTTCAAGAATTACCTGTCGGCGCTGGGCAAATACCTCAACCATTTCACGCACACAGTCCTGCGATCCTTCGTAGGCGGCGATCGCGCCATATTGTGCAAAGGTGCAGACGTTTGAGGTGCTGTGACTTTGAATCGTGGCGATGGCTTGAATGATCTGCGGCGGTGCGGCCAAAAAGCCAACCCGCCATCCGGTCATTGCGTAGGTTTTGGCAAAGCCGCTGCTGACGATCGTGCGCTCGTAGATTTCTGGATTCACCGCGCCGATGCTGAGATGTTCCGCTCCGTCATAGAGAATTTTCTCGTAGATTTCATCCGCCACAACCCAAATGCCCGCTTCGGTAACTACGTCTGCGATCGCCCGCACTTCATCTGGCGTGTACACCATTCCGGTTGGATTTGAGGGCGAGTTGAAGATGAACATTTTGGTTTTCGGCGTGATTGCCGATCGCAACTGATCGGGCGAAATCTTAAAGCCGCTTTCGATCGTGGTCGGGACAATTACGGGCGTTCCTTCCGCCAGCTTCACCATTTGCGGATAGCTCAGCCAGTAGGGAGCCGGAATAATCACTTCGTCTCCGGGTTCGATCGCCGCCATCATCAGGTTAAAAAGCGACTGTTTGCCGCCATTCGTGACAACGACATTTTCCACGCCGTAGCACAGGTTGTTGTCGCGTTGCAGCTTTTGGGCGATCGCTTCTCTGAGCTTGATTTCCCCGACTGCCGCACCGTAGCGCGTTTTGCCCGCCTCGATCGCTTGGTGGCAGGCTTCGCGAATGTGAGCAGGCGTTTCAAAATCCGGTTCACCCACGCTAAAGCTACAGACATCCAGCCCCTCGGCCTTCATTGCCTTGGCTTTTGAGTCGATCGCCAGGGTCAGCGAGGGTGTCACCTGCCCAATTCGTGCTGCCAGTTTCATAATTCGTAATTCAACGTTGCGGTAGAAACTATTGTCTACCGAAATTTTGAATTTGACTGTGACAAATCGATCGATTCTGAGGCGATCGACTGGATGCAGTTCGTTCGATCGTCCCCGTCGTCCACCACGTCCCCGTCCTCAAATGAAATCTGGTCATAGGGCGGCACTACCCGCACAGGCTAGAAGGCCGCTCTACCGCTTCCACCACAAAAGGAGAACTCAAATACTTGATTTGCATAAGACGTTCGTGATGTGGCTCGATCGATTCGCAACTGACGCAATTTTTCAGAAATGGGCGGCGGATTTTGCTTTTGGGCTTCTCGCATTTGGTGTCCCCACTCTAGCCAGTTAGTGAGATATCGATCGCTTCTTTGTTATGAAGATAATAAAGAATCGTGGCGTAAACCTGCTCCAAACTCAAGGATGAATAGGTTTTTGCAATTTCTTCAGCAGTGCGACTGCGGTAAATGTAGTCATACAAAATTGTTTCAATGCCAATTCGCGTATTTTTGAGGCGAATGTCATCGGGAGCAAGAAAAATAAAGTAATCTTCTAGCTGCATCGCAATTCCAGTTGTAGATTTGACTGGGCTGAACTGCACCCTTTTATTTTAACTGGAGCGATCGACCTTGCTTAAACTGTTGCGCCTCACTTCTCAAATACTTGACTAAAAAATGGGTTAGGAAAACCCTAGCCCATTTTGACGATCGCTGCGTTGTGATTTGGTTTTGAAAACACATCCTAGAGAACTCAAGCGATCGAGACTCAGGTGAAGTTTTTTCCTGGGGCGATTGCTAAGGAACAATTAAATCTAGCTGATAGTTCATTGAGAAGCCGCCAACAGAAGTGTTAGGAGTCAGCCGTAGGAAATAAGTACCTGCCTGCAAATTTCTAGTAAGTCCATTACTCCCAGAAGTGCCAGAAGTGATAGTTTCACTGGAATCAATCAAACCGTTATTGTTGGTGTCTCTAATTAAGAAAGCGGCAACGCCTACATTAGAGGAGGAAGTGACTCTAGCTTGAAGGTTAGCATCATTGTTTAGCGTGAATTTGTAAACATCAGTTCGATCGAAGTCACCAACATACTCTTTTTGGGAAGAAGTACCGGAAAGAACACCTAAATCACGAGCAGTAGGCAATGTACTTCCAGGATCAGGCAGGCCATCTCCGCCAAAGGGCGTTCCCACCAACCTCATCTCATAAGAGGCTGTGCTACCAACGGAATTCCGCCTTATGCCAATGAAATAAGTGCCTTGTGGCATATCTTCATTCAAGCTGCCTGTCAAAGAATAATAAGTTTCGTTGTCATCGATTAAACCATTGCTGTTATCATCTCGATACAACTGAGTTACAAGATTATTCCGGCCTGCGTTGATCTGGATGTTTGACAGGTCATTGAGAGTAAATCGATAGATGTCAGATGAGTCGAATTCACCGACATACTCCCTAATCAAACGAGTGCCTGAATAAACACCCAAATCAAATGCGGTCGCCAGGGTGTTTCCTGGATCGGGAGAGACATTTCCACCAAAAAACATGGGTACAAAAGTGAGCCGATAGATTGTTGGTGGTGGAGGACTGAGCCGATAGCGAGTTGTAGAAGTACTCGAAGCTCTTAGATAGTAAGTACCGGGCGGTATATCAAGAGGCGGCAAACTGCCGAAGCTGGAAGCATAAACCTCGTCATCAACCAGTCCATTATTGTTGTCATCTCGAATGAGTTCAAACCTTCCACCCCCGCCGAACACCTCAACTCCTAATCGCAAGTTAGTAATGTCGTTGAGGGTGAATTTGTGGAAATCAACTGGATCTCCTATTCCAACAAATTCCTCTCTAATGGTGGTTGTGGTAATCGTTCCGATGTCGAAAGCAGTGGCGATCGAATTATCCCCAACAGGCGGAGGTGGTGGAGGTGGCGGAACCGAATTGGGTGTGAAAGAAGATTGAAGTCTGTAGGGTGTTGCGCCGCGTCGATCGACATATTGAACCTGAAGATAATAGGTTCCGGTTTCTAGATTTGCCCTAATTTGTTCGGGTCGATTTCTTGACTGATTCGATGCGGCGATCGTCCCAAACTGTCCATTTAGCAATCTCACATTGGCATTTCCGCGCAGCCCATTCAGCCGCATTGAGAAATTTCCTGCGCTCGAAGCGGTGAATTTGTAAATATCGATTCGATCGCGCTGGCCGACCGAATCGCGGATGGTTCGATCGAATTGCAGCGGACGGGCACCACCAAACGTATTATCGGAACGGCGATTCATAGATTGTGCTTGGGTTGAGATGTGAGCAGTCTCGGTCTTGCTTGATTCGGCCTGATTTGCAGCCGGATAGTTAGCAGGCGATCGATCGACAAGCAGAGCAAACTTGCCTCACTCCAGCGATCGGTGGAAAGGCAAAATCGTCTTGCACGACATTCTGAACTCAGTATTTATGCTGAAAATTTATGCTGAAAACAAGATACGCTGTTTGGCCGAATTCGTGTAGAACTTACAGAATTTCTTAAGGCGGTTTGGAGCAGGGCGATCGACTGGTTATCCTCTACACCATTAGATGCCATTTGGACGCGATCGATCGCCCCTATTGCAAAATTTTTCCAGGCGTTGTAGCCTCAGTTATCGCTATTTTTCCGATGCGCCGAAGCGTTCCAAGGGAGTGCTGGTAACACACCCAAGGAACTGACCCTCAAAAACTGTCATACCCAGCTTAAGAAGGCTAGCTTCGATTGTATCCGCTGGCCGTCTTGCTGTTGCAGTGAGGCGGCTTCGTTGTGCATGGAGGCGGTGGTTGCAGCGGGTGGGTGCGGTCTGCCCCTGCATTCTTCTGTACCCATGTGGAGACAATCAAATGAATTACAAACAATACAGAGACGACTACGAAGCGATCGAACCGTTTGAATTTCCGCCCGATCCGCTCATCTCGATCGAACCGGAGCCGCCGCGCCCGATCGTCCTGCCGCCCGTGTCCGACCCGGAAGTGCTGCGCGTGATCGCGGTTGGATCGCGTCCCGTCGTGAATCGATTTGTGCGCCTGCTGCATCGATCGAACATTGCCCATTCCAGCGAATGGTCGCAACTCGTTCCCACACCAAATCCTGGTGAATTCATGCGAATGCTCACCAAGCGTATTCCGCTAGAAGCCGACGATTTCGATTTACCCTAATCGTTTCCTCGCCCCCCAGATTCCCGCTTCGTGGAGAGTCTGGGGGCAGACCGCGAAACTACGCGATCGTCACATCCGGCGACAGATACACATCCTGAATGATGTGAAACAGCTTCACACCTTCATCAAACGGACGCTGAAAAGTTTTGCGACCGGAAATTAAGCCGCAGCCGCCCGCCCGCTTGTTGATTACGGCAGTGCGAACCGCTTCCGCAAAATCACTCTTGCCCGACGCGCCGCCAGAGTTGATCAAGCCCATCCGTCCGGCATAGCAGTTCAAGACTTGATAGCGGGTCAGGTCGATCGGATGGTCAGTGGTCAGGTCAGAGTAGACGCGATCGTCCGTTTTGCCATAGCTTTCGCCCAGCGCTTTTTTCACGGCTGCGTAGCGCCATTATTTTCGGGCAATTTTTGCTTGATGATGTCCGCTTCGATCGTCACGCCGATGTGGTTGGCCTGTCCGGTCAGGTCAGCGGAAATGTGGTAGTCCGTGCCGTCTTGCTTGAAGGCGCTGTTTCGCAAATAGCACCATAAAATCGTTGCCATGCCTAGCTCGTGAGCGCGAGCAAAAGCGCGGCTGACTTCTTGAATTTGGCGCGTCGATTCGGGTGAACCGAAGTAGATCGTTGCGCCAACCGCAACCGCTCCCAGATTCCACGCCTGCTCGACCGAGGCAAACATAATCTGATCGAACTGGTTGGGAGCCGTCAGCAGTTCGTTGTGGTTGAGCTTGACGATGAACGGAATTTTGTGAGCATATTTGCGCGAAACGCTGCCCAAAACGCCCAGCGTCGTAGCGACGGCATTGCACTCAGCCGCGATCGCCAATTTCACAATATTTTCGCTGTCGAAATAGATCGGGTTTGGCGCAAACGAAGCTGCCGCCGAATGCTCAATGCCCTGGTCAACAGGCAAAATCGACAAGTAGCCCGTGTTGGCAAGTCTGCCATGTGAATAAAGCTGCTGAAGGCTGCGAAGCACTTGGGGCGAGCGATCAGTAATCGAAAAGATGCGATCAACCCAATCTGCTCCCGGTAGATGCAGCGTTTCTTTAGGAACTTTTGCCTGATAGGTCAACAAATCTTCGGCTTCTTGCCCCAGGATATCTTCGACCTTTTCCGGCGCAGACATTGCAGCGACCATGATGATTGATCCTCAATTGCTTAGAAAATCGGTTAGAAATTCATCCTATCGAGCGCAGCTTAAAATCTGCTGTGTACTCCCGCTCTTTTCAGATGTTGCGATCGAGAATCTATCCAAAGATAGATCGTGATTAAGGCTGAGCAGGTAAATTTCTAGATTGCAAATTTTGATTTCCGCTGATCGGTTTAGAGGGCAAAATTGAGGGCTGGACGGGTTGCTGAACGGACTGCTGAACAGGCGGTTGAACGGACTGCTGAACGGACTGTCGAACGGGCGACTGCGCGATCGGTTGCTGAACACGATCGGTTGATTGAGCAGGCAGCGGCACGGATTGAACCTGTTGTAGCGATTGCTCAGTTGCTTCGCTCGCAGGTGTTTCAACCTGGCGATTTGGATTGGGAATCGATACAGCAGAACCAACCGCGAGAATTGTCGCCATGAACATGGCAAGCATCACGCCGTTTGTGCCCTTCTCGGATGCGCTCTCGTCGGCGTTGACTGAAGCTCGTCGCGCTCGTTCTTTCGTTTCTTGAGACATTGCTAATTTCCTGGTTTGAAACTCGTTTTTTATGTAGTTTCAGATTAGTTTGGAGGAGTGCGCGATCGCTCTACCAGGAGTTTGAATCATCCTTCTTTCATTGGAGTGAGTTCATGTCATTTCGCTGCCAAACGGCATTTGTGGCGATCGCTGCTGACAATCTTACAGAAGTACAAGAATTTTACCAGCGCTTCCTCAGCCAATCTCCTGCTAAAGAGATCCCCAATGTTTACGCAGAATTTAATTTGCCAAATCTGCGCCTGGGAATTTTTCGCCCCAAATCTGCCGCCGAATTTGCAGGAGCGGGAGCGGTCAGTTTATGTATTGAAGTAGACAGTTTGGATTGAAGCGATCGCCCACCTCAAAGAGATCGATCTGCCGCTCCCTGAAGCGATCATGACCGCTTCACACGGACGAGAAAT
>JAAUTJ010000547.1 GCA_012031475.1 Leptolyngbyaceae cyanobacterium SM1_3_5
CGCTCGACGCCGCCGATCGCATATCCGGGCAAATCCATCTCGACCAGGGCACAGAGCGCAAGCCTGCCGCAAATCCGCATACACGCCGCCCTGCACAATGCCGAACAAGGCTTGATCGTGCGGACGCTGGTGCGCCTGAATGCAGCGCTCTAGCCAGCGGATAGTCCGGCTCGTCGCCCGTTCGACCGCTTCGCGAGTGGCGGGATAGGGCGGACATTCATCAAACGCCATGATCACATCCGCGCCCAAGGCATTTTGAATTTGGATCGATCGCTCTGGCGTTAGGTGAATCATGGCTCCATCGCGGGGCGATTTGAATGTGACGCCCTCTTCAGAGATCGATCGCATTTCGCTCAAGCTAAACACCTGGAAACCGCCAGAATCCGTCAGCATCGGCTGATTCCAGCCCATGAAGCGATGCAGCCCGCCCGCCTGCTGCACAATGTCTTCTCCGGGCTGGAGGTGCAGATGATAGGTGTTGGACAGCACCATTTGCGCTCCGGTTTCGGCCAATTGCGCGGGCGTGATCGTTTTCACATTGGCAAGCGTCCCAACGGGCATGAAGCGCGGCGTTTCGACAATGCCGTGTGGGGTCGTAAAGGTTCCGGCTCTGGCCTGCGTGTGGCTACAGCGAGCCTGACAATCGAAAGTAAACATTTGAGATTAAAGTGAAGCCATCTTCTATGATGACAGCTTCCATAACGACAGCCGGAGGCGATCGCCTTTGCATTGCTACACCTTTGCGAAAAGTTCCGTCACGAGTTGGATTTCACCCTTGATCAGTGCGCTAGGATTTGCCTAGACAAATTGAGTTCAAAGATTCGCGCTCGATCACAATCGGCGCGGCTCGACACGAGGAGAACACAATGGAATCCACTCAAATTAACTGCGCTGAAGCCTGCAAAAACGGCTGTGTTTTGGGCGATCGCTGCCCCAACAAAGAATATATTTCTCAGGCCACCAGCTTCATTAAAGAAAAATCACTCGACGATATGCTGGCGATCGCGGAAGAAGCCCGCCGCAAAAAGATGTCGGCTCCGCCCAAGTGGATTATTCCCGACGAAATTTAAGCGCGATCGAGACGAATTAACCAAACGAATAGAGGCAATCGACTTGAGTTTCGATCGCCTCTATTCGCGTCAATCAAAATGCTTAGAACAGGCGGAAAATGAACGGATAGCGATAGGACTGTTCGGGCGTATTCAGCGCTTGCAAAATTGCAAAAACGGGCAGCGTCCAGTGAGCCACAAACAAAATTGCCAGCAGCGGCCAGCCAATCAGCACCCAGCACAAAATGCCGAAGATAATTCCATACAGCCAAACGTTGAAAGTGAAAGTTCAGCGCTTCCTTCGCATTCTCTTTCACAACCGGATCATCCGAGACAAACAAAATTGCCAGCGGCAAACCTGCTGCAAACAGCAGCGCACTGCCAAAGATCGAAGCGTGGCTCAGAATCGAAAGAATCTTGCGCTTGTCGTTGTCGTAAGTGTTGTACATATCAATTTCCCCATCGGGTCGGCTTACATTGCCTTTACAGTTGATCATACGGTGTCGATCGCCCCGCTTTCGTCCCGCCCAAGGTGGGAATATCCGGCCTTTCCTGAGAGTGAGAACTGTCTGCGATCGATCCTGCGATTGTGCCGCTGATTGTGCCGCTGATTGTGTTGCTCACGGCAACCAAACAACCCCGGACTATGGCACTCTGGAAACATAGAGGATCTTAACGTTGTGACAGAAATTTAGCTGTTATGCAGACTTTACCTAGCCCAATTGCCGCTTCTGCTTCGGCTCCAATCGAGACTGCGATTCGTCGTCGCAAAACGCGATCGGTTCCGGTCGGCAGCATTTCGATCGGCGGCAATCATCCGGTTGTCGTCCAGTCGATGATCAATGAAGACACGCTGGACATTGATGGCTCGGTAGCGGCAATTCGTAGGCTGCACGAAATCGGCTGCGAAATTGTCCGGGTCACGGTTCCCAGCCTTGCCCATGCGAAAGCGATGGAAGAAATTCGCGCCAAGCTCTACGCTTCCTATCAGCCTGTGCCCCTGGTGGCGGACGTGCATCACAACGGCATGAAGATCGCGCTGGAAGTGGCGCAGCACGTGGATAATGTGCGGATTAATCCCGGCCTGTATGTGTTTGAAAAGCCGAGTGCCGATCGCACCGAGTACACGAAAGCAGAATTTGAGGCGATCGGCTCCAAGATCCGCGAAACCTTGGAACCGCTAGTGGTTTCACTGCGCGATCAAAACAAATCGATGCGAATCGGTGTCAATCATGGTTCGCTGGCGGAACGGATGCTGTTTACCTATGGCGACACGCCGGAAGGCATGGTCGAATCCGCCTTGGAATTCATCCGCATCTGCGAATCGCTCAACTTCTACCACATCGAGATTTCGCTGAAGGCGTCGCGTGTCCCCGTGATGATCGCCGCAAATCGCCTGATGGTGCGGCGGATGGACGAGTTGGGCATGGACTATCCGCTGCATTTGGGCGTTACCGAGGCCGGAGATGGCGAATATGGCCGGATTAAGTCAACGGCAGGAATCGGAACGCTGTTGGCAGACGGCATTGGCGACACGATTCGCGTTTCGCTGACCGAAGCCCCGGAAAAAGAAATTCCGGTTTGCTACAGCATTTTGCAGGCGTTGGGCTTGCGGAAAACAATGGTGGAATATGTCGCCTGTCCGTCTTGCGGTCGGACGCTGTTCAACCTGGAAGAAGTGCTGCATCAGGTGCGCGAAGCCACCAAGCATCTCACCGGACTCGACATTGCCGTGATGGGCTGCATCGTCAATGGGCCGGGAGAAATGGCGGATGCCGATTACGGCTATGTGGGTAAGCAGCCCGGATTCATTTCGCTGTATCGCGGACGTGAGGAATCAAAAAAGTGCCCGAATCGCAGGGCGTTGAGGAGCTAATTAATTTGATTAAGGCGGACGATCGGTGGGTCGATCCATAACCGAGCGATAACAGATTGTGTCGATCGAATTCCCACGCCCAACTCGCCCGATCTTCCCGATTCCGCTGTGCTAAATTGGGCGTACTCTTCTTGCTATTTGGGACGCGATCGCAAATATGGTCATGATCAAGCGCGGACTGATTCTGGGCGCAACCGCCGTTGCGGTCGCCGCTGTGACGGTGATGGGAGCCGGGGTTCACCTGTCGCAAGGGCAATCGTTCTTTCAAGAAAGCCCGAAGGAACTGGTGGACGAAGTTTGGCAGGCGGTCGATCGCACCTATGTCGATGCCACGTTCAATCAGGTCGATTGGCGAGCCGTCCGGCAGGAATATCTCAACCGCGAATACACCAGCAGCGAACAAGCCTACGAAGCCATTCGCGAAATGTTGGGCAAGCTCAATGACCCCTACACGCGCTTCATGGACCCGGAAGAGTTCGAGAGTATGCGGATCGAAACGCAGGGGCAACTGTCCGGTGTGGGGATCACGCTCTCGCAAGATGAAGAAACAAATGAATTAGTCGTGGTTTCCCCGATCGAAGGGTCGCCCGCTGCCGAAGCCGGAATCGTCGCTCGTGATGTGATCGTCAAAATCGACGGCGAAAGCACCGAAGGCATGGACATCAACGACGCCGTTTCGCGAATTCGCGGTCAGGAAGGCACTCAGGTGATGCTGACAATCCAAGCGGGGCGATCGCGAAATCGAATTTCCCCTCACCCGCGCCAACATCGAACTACACCCCGTCCGCTACGAAAAGCAGTCGAGTCCGCAGGGCGATATTGGCTACATCGCCTGACGCAGTTCAACAACAACGCCAGCGAGGAAATGCAAAAGGCGATCGAAGACCTGGAAGGGCAAAACGTGACGGGCTACATTCTCGATTTGCGATCGAACCCCGGTGGCCTGCTCGATTCGAGCGTCGATATT
>JAAUTJ010000548.1 GCA_012031475.1 Leptolyngbyaceae cyanobacterium SM1_3_5
GCCCATAGCCGTTGATCACTTGCGTATCGGGTAAGAGCGCTTGCACCCGTCGAATATGGCTGACGGAAAGCGCTTCTCCGCCTGTTAGCAGTTCCTTGACACCTTGCAGCGCTTCGGGTGCCTCAGTAATCAGCGTGTTCAGCAGCGCTGCCGTCAGCCACATCGTCGTGACGCCATAGCGCTGAATCACGGCGGCAAGATGTTTGGGTCGGGAATGCCTGACCGGGATACAGCACACAGCAGCCGCCGTGCAGCAGTGCGCCCCAGATTTCTAAAGTGGCAGCGTCAAAGGAAACAGGCGCTAGCTGAAGCAAAATTTGCCTGCCGTCCAGCGGCGTAAAATCAGTGCCAAACACCAGCCGCACGACTCCCCGATGCGGAATGGCGACCCCTTTGGGTTTTCCGGTAGAGCCAGACGTGTAGTTGACATAGCGAGGTCGGTCGCATCCAGCGCAGCAGACAGGAACGCGATCGGCGCAGAATCCATTCCCCAGTCTGCATCCAGGCAAACAATTTGGGCTGAAGCTGGAGGCAATTGCTGAACCAGATAAGATTGGGTCAGCACGATCGACGCTTGGACATCCGCCAGCATCCAGGCAATTCGATCGATCGGATAGGTCGGGTCGATCGGCACATAAACGCCGCCTGCTTTGAGAACACCCAGAATCGCCACGACCAGTTCGATCGATCGCTCCATGCTGATCGCCACCAATGTTTCTCGCTGCACTCCTTGCTGCTGTAGCTGGGCGGCGAGTAAATTGGCGCGATCGTCAAGCTGCCGATAGGTCAGTTGCCGAGGCACTTCACCGGGTAGGACAAGCGCGATCGCGTCGGGCGTTTTGCCCACCTGCGCTTCAAACAGGTGATGAATGCATCGATCGCACGGATATTCGACGGGATTTTGTGCCCAGTCGAGCAGTTGTTGGCGTTCCGCATCCGTGAGCAGCGGCAGATCGACGAGTCGCCGCTGAGGATCGATCGCCATTCCTACCAACAGCGTTTGGAGATGTCCCAAGATTCGATCGAGCGTCGATTCGTCGAGGCGGGCGCGATCGAACTGCACCTGCAACTGATCATTGGCAACGGCCAGAGTCAGCAGATAAGGGGAACCTGTGGCGGGCGCGATCGCCTCCTCGGTGAGAATGACGAAGCACTCAGTCAGTTCAGCCGAATCGTGTTTGAGCGACAGCAGATCCCGATGGGAGCAGAGCGTTTGCCATTGATGTTGAAGCTGCTCCAGCCAAGGCAGCAGCAGCATATCAGGCGCGATTTTGACTTGCAGCGGAAGCGGGCGATCACCACCGAATTGCACGCCTAGAACAATCTCAAGATCGCCGCTGTAGCGGTGCAGCAGCAGGCTCCAAGCTCCTAGCAGCAAGGTTTCCAGCCTGATGTCCTGCGGCAACTGAGCGGCTACAACCGCTGGCGAAAATGGCATCCATCGCTGTTGAACGTCCGCTGCCGCTGCGGGCGATCGTCGGACTCCTGCAATCAGCACTGGAGTTGGTGTCACGACTGCTTGAGAAGTATCTTTCCAGCCGTCCTCCGCCTGAGTCCCATCCTTCAACCCATCAGTCGCAGATTCAGTTGAGGTTTCAGCACTCACTTCCATGTCGCCTCTCCGCTGTGGAAACTGAACAAATCGGCTCGATCGGGGTTCAGACAACAGGGGTTATTGTTTATCGTTGACTGCTTGGTTCGGCAAAACTGCTGATCGATCGCACTTCCAACAGCTTTGACAGTCAGCCTCAGCACTAATACTTAGATTTTTCCTAATCGATGCAGCTAGATTGCAAAAAAACTACAGGCGCGAACCGTAAATACTTGATTGATTTCTGGTTGTAATCAGTAGTTGTGACGAGTAAACATCTGTGGTCTGTCAGCAGTCCGTGATCATAGGATTGAAAGTATCCTGAATCAACTGCATCTTGGAATACTAAACCAGGGTCTTTACTGATTCTTCATGTTGTTTGAGCGTATTATTCTCTAGTCACAATGTTTTAAATATGGCTTGAATCCCGTCATCACGAGGGATTCAGCCTCAAACACGGTGAACTCGCGATTGTAAATTTTCGGCTAACGCCTCTCGTTGCAGAGCGATCGAGCGCGTACTCCCACTGCCGCAGTTGTACTTAAGTAGCCTCCCACCAACTCGCAAGCGCGATCGACCAGCGCTTGATTCAAATTCCACAGCATCACCGTTCGATCGGCACTGGCAGACAGCAGTTGTCCATCGGAATTTCGCCAGCAGGGATTTGAGGTGATTCCTCGCGCCAGTCCGCTGCCAGCTTTGACTTGGGGGTAAGGAGCGCCTTCATCATTCAATTCAATAAAGCTCCCTTTTTGTAAAGAACAGATGAAGATGCTCCGCTCAGTTTCCGACATGAGCCAGTAATCCTGTAGATATATGTTCAGTTTAGAAGTAGCGGAACCGTATTCCTATTGAGGTGAGTACGGTAGGCGATCGAAGAAATTCCATATTGCTTTTTGAAGGATTGAGTTTCTCGCACCTGCCAAAACGCTGGTTTGTCCTTGCTGTTCGCTGTTGTGTTTCATTCAACCCGCCTTCAACGCTGAGCTTCAACCAAACGGAATGTGTGAGGTCAGGCGCGATCGATCGAGCTTGTTGCTGACCTAAACAGCTTACTCAAGCGATTTAGTTGTGAACTGTGAGTTGCATAAATGCTTCGATACCTGTCAAAGTTTTTGTACATTTTGCAAGGCAAGCACCAGAAGCTGCTGATTCTTGCAGTTCTGTTTATTATTGTCTCCACACTGGAAGTCTTTGGAATTGGTTTAATCGGCCCCTTCATTCAAATTGCAACGACTCCGACCATCAGCGAAATTTCCTGGGCAAATTCGCTCTATAACCGCTTTGAGTTCACTTCAAGATCGCAGTTCTTATTCAATTTTGGCTTTTTAATTGTCGTCGTTTTTTATGTTAAATCTTTTTCGGTATTTAGCGTTCAAAAATACATTTTTGACTTTGGATTTGGTTATCAGGGAGAACTTTGCTCGCGGCTAATGAGAGCTTATTTGGCAGCGCCCTACACCTTCTATCTGAGTAGAAATACAGCAACGCTGATCCAAAATATCTTGAATGAAACCGACAGGTTTTGCAACGGCGTGATGATGCCGATCCTAACCTCTGCCTCTAACATCATCATTACTCTGGCGCTTTCGCTCCTGCTGATTAAGACTGATGCAGCCGCAACTCTTTTTATCTCAGCCATTCTGCTAGTCGCTTACTTTATTGTACACAGCTTCAAAGACAGAATGTCTCGGTGGGGCAAAGAAGGGTCAGAATCCATTACTGAGATGATTCGCACCATTAATCACGGACTGGGCAGCCTAAAAGAAACTCGCGTCATTGGATGCGAAGCTTATTTTGAGAACCACATGCGATCGCAAGCTGAGAAGTTTGCCAAAACCACGACGCTGGCAGCTAGCTTCTCAACGCTGCCCCGCTACATTATCGAAGCGCTTCTGATCACGTTCCTTGTCGGCTTCACGTTCATTTATTTGTCCGTGAACCAGTCAAATTCGCAAAATTTGAGCGCCGTTTTGGGCGTCTTTGCGATGGCTTCACTGCGATTGCTGCCAGCCGTGAGCAATCTGATGAATTCGATGAATACAATTCGATTCAGCAGCTATGCAATGGACAAGCTGTATCTTGACCTGAAAGAGCTAGATGAAGTCAAATCAGAAGCTCCTCAGAAGCACTTGGTTCGGTCTGAATCAGGCAGCTTGGCTGAGTGGAATAGAATGCCCTTCTCAAAAGAAGTTGTTTTAGACAAAGTTGAATATCGCTATCCAAATGTGTCTGAAAACGCGCTCAATCGAATCTCCTTCACGCTAAAGAAGGGGCAATCGATCGGCTTAATTG
>JAAUTJ010000549.1 GCA_012031475.1 Leptolyngbyaceae cyanobacterium SM1_3_5
AAGTGTGGAGGGCACGATCGGAATTTGATGCCAAAACCGACGATTAGCGTCACCAGCAAAATAAGCTGCGTGGCGATCGGGAGGGTTTGCGATCGCAGCACCTCATAATCAAAGCTGGAAAAGCCGCTCAGCAGCGACAGCCCAAAGAAAGCCGCCAGCAGCAAAATTCCCGACACTGCCGTGTAGATCAAGAATTTGTCGCCGCATAGCCGCGCTTTGCGCCGCCCCAAATCGCAATTAGCAAATAGAGCGGAATCAGTTCCAGTTCGTAGAAGAAGAAGAACAGCAGCAAATTTTGCGACAGAAATGCGCCCGCAACCGCCGATTGCAGCAGCAGCATTAAGGCGAAATAAAGGCGCGGACGGTTGATGTTGACATCGGTGCTGTAGATCGATACCCAGGTGAGCAGGCTGCAAATCGCAATCAACGGCAGCGAAAGGCCATCCACACCCAACTCATAGCTGAGGCCAAGCTGCGCGATCCAGGGAATCGATTCGCAAAGCTGAAGGGGTGGAGAACTGGGGTCAAACTGAAGGACGATCGCAATTGTCCACAGCAAGGTAAACGAGGCAATCACCAGAGAAATCGATCGCGTCCGGCTCGGCGGCAGTTGCGGCAGGCAAATCAGCCCGACGCCGACGATCGGTGCCCAAATTAACGTACTTAACATAAACTCCTACCGAGCGCTAGAACGACCACTGCAACGCAGCAAACGTGAGAATCAGGCCAGTAAAGACAGTGAGCAAATACTGCCCCGTCCGCCCGGAAATCGTATATTTGAGGCTTTCGCCGCTGAAGATCGAAGCGACGCCGACAAAATTCACCAGGCCATCGACGATGTAGCGATCGAACCAAGCCATCAGCCGCGCCCCCTGCACCACGCCCAGTACCACGCTGAGCCGATATAAGCGCTCAATCCAGAAGTCGTAGGCCAATGTGTCGCGAATCGATTTGCCGATCAGGGTGTCGGGGCGGGTCGATCGCGGCCTCAGGTAAAGCAGTGCGCCCAAGCCAAAGCCGACCACGCTTGAAGTCAGCAGTGAGCCAACCGCGCTGTAATTAAGCGTTTCAGCAGTGGGCAGTAGATGCCATTGCGCCAGCATCAGCGGCACAAGCAGCGCAGTAATGGTCAGCGACACCATTGGCACGGCCATCAGCCAGGGCACTTCGGGAGCGCGGCGCGTTTTTGGCTGCGGCGATCCGGTGAACACCAAGCCGAAGACCCGCACCAGGTTAAAAGCGGTGAGGCCGTTGACAATTAGCAGAACGCTCACCCAGCCGATCGAATCCCAAAAGCCGTCTGCCCAACTGAGCATCGACCAGAAGCAGCCTAACGGCAGAAGCGCGATCGAGCTTGCAGCGCCGACGATGAATGCTGCACTAGTGGCGGGCATCCGGCTTCCCAATCCGCCCAGTTCGGTCAAATCTTGGGTACTCGTCGTGAGGATAACCGAGCCAATGCTCATGAACAGCAGGGCTTTGGCGATCGCGTGGGTAAACAAAAACAGCAGCGCTAGTTCGCTCTGTTGCGCTCCCACCGCCAGAAAGACCAGACCGAGAAAAGCGCTGGTGGAATGAGATAAAGTTCGCTTGATGTCGATTTGGGCGATCGCCACCAGGGAAGCACCGATCGCCGTCATTGCGCCCAACACCATCAGCGTTGTCAGGGCGACGGGCGACATTGCCAGCACGGGTTCTAGCTTGATCAGCACATAAGCACCGCTGGCAACCACAACCGAGTTTCGCAAAATTGAAGCGGGATTCGGTCCCTCCATCGCTTCGTCCAGCCAGAGGTTGAGGGGAAACTGAGCGCATTTCCGGTCGGGCCAGCGATCAGGGCAAGGCCGAGCAGCGTGGCGGTGAGCGGAGCGAGGGTGGTCGATCGCGCCCAGACTTCGAGATCACTAAAGTTCAAGCTGCCCGTGAACGTTGCCAGAGCAACCACGCCCATCAGCAGGAGTAGATCGCCAACCCGCTTGGTGAGAAATGCATCGCGGGCAGCGGTGACAACGAGCGGCTGGGCGTACCAGAAGCCGACGAGCAGGTAGGTCGAAAGCGTCAGCATTTCCAGCAGGGCATAGCTGAGGAACAGCGAATCGCTCAGCACAATGCCGCTCAGCGCCGCCTCAAAAAAGCCCATCAAGCCATAGAAGCGAGCCAATCCCCAGTCTTTCTCCAGATAGCCCAGCGCAAAAACCTGGGCGAGCAAGCTCAGCGCCGTCACTAAAACTGCTGCTCCGACGCTGACGCGCGATAGCTCTAGAGCAAAGGTGATGTTCAAATCCACCACGTTCAGCCAGGGAACAAGCAGCGGCTGCGGCGGCAAATCCCAAATGGCTTGCAGTAGCCAGACGCTATGCACCAGCGCCAAAACCGTCATCAAAATGTTGATGTAAGCAGCAGGGCGCGGACCAGTGCGTCGGATCATGCCGATCGACCAGGGCAACGTCAGCACCGCACCGAGCAACCCGTAGCCAGGAACCCACCAGCTTGTCTGGAGTAGGAACTGAGGCATTGTAAAAATGTCCTTAAATAAACATTGTAGAAAAAACCACTGTAGAAATCATCTTGAGCCTCAATAGCCCAAAAGAGTGCAAGTTAAGCGAATCGCTACCGAACGCCATGCTGATAAACTTGGCTCGCCGCTGCCTGCGCGATCGAGAATTATGCAGGTATTTAAGAATTTTCTTAACCAGAAGAATAGCATTGTACTCAGAAAAACGTAATTGTTTGTTTTATTTTCCAATTTTTTGTAACAATACGTTTCCTTGACAACGAGAACTTTAACGAGTGGAGTTTTAGCGAGTGGGAAGTGTTGCAGCGATCGCACTCCATGAGCTTTTGCTTATTGATGGTATTATTTAGGATTATGAGTCGAATTGGTCACAATTTAAGCGACCGCTCAAGCAGCCTGGATTGCCTGCTGCGCTTGCTCAGAAGTCCGACATCTCCCGAAGCGTCAGGAGATGCCGGATCGAAGTCTACGTTGGTCTAGCCTAAGCAACCGCAAGTGAAGGCAGTTTAATAATTGATTTTTATCTATGGCATAAATACAATTGCGCCCGATTATATTGCGGAAGCGATCGCTTGACCTGTATTCTGAAGATTGGAAATCTTAAGGTGCTTTCTGAAAAGCAAATTCAACTTTTTGGTTGAATTTTTTAGAAATGAGGCTTCTTTAAGATTGGCTTTTTCTGTAGGAGAGGAACGATGCCGATTGCAGTTGGGATGATTGAAACACGAGGTTTTCCTGCCATTGTTGAGGCAGCAGACGCAATGGTGAAAGCTGCTCGTGTCACCTTGGTGGGCTACGAGAAAATCGGCAGCGGTCGCGTTACCGTCATCGTGCGCGGTGATGTCTCAGAAGTGCAAGCTTCAGTGGCAGCAGGCGTGGAGTCTGTGAAGCGCGTCAACGGCGGCGAAGTGGTTTCAACCCACATCATCGCTCGTCCGCACGAAAACCTCGAATATGTCCTGCCGATTCGCTACACCGAGGCAGTCGAACAGTTCCGCAGCTAGCGATCGTCGCTGGCGCGGCAGATGGCGACGAAGATCGATCGCGGTCTACGATCGCCCCAAATTTTGAGACCGAGACTGAATTTATTATTGCTTGGAAGGGAGACTATCATGGCTATTGCAGTTGGGATGATCGAAACGTTGGGCTTTCCCGCCGTTGTGGAAGCAGCAGACGCGATGGTGAAAGCCGCCCGCGTTACCTTGGTGGGCTACGAGAAAATTGGCAGCGGTCGCGTCACCGTCATCGTCCGGGGTGATGTCTCAGAAGTGCAGGCTTCGGTCGCGGCAGGCGTGGAAAATATCAAGCGTGTCAGCGGTGGTCAGGTGCTTTCCACTCACATCATTGCTCGTCCACACGAAAACCTCGA
>JAAUTJ010000550.1 GCA_012031475.1 Leptolyngbyaceae cyanobacterium SM1_3_5
GCGCAAAATCAGGAAAGCCGCAGGCAAATCGCGCTGGAAGCCGAAGCGCTGCTCGATCGCTGCGTCGATGATTTTGACATCTGGTGGCGATCGCAGGAAACCACTTCCACGATCGTCAGCCTCCGCAACAAAATGGAGTCGATTCGATCGCAAGAACTCGAAAAAGCCCTGTCTCGCCTGGGAACAGATTTTACTGAGAAACATCAGGCGATCGTCGAAGCGCTGACGGTCGGCATCATCAACAAAATTCTCCACCATCCAATGGAGCAACTGAAATTACAGCGCGACCTTGAAGCTCGACAGCAGGCAATGGAAGCGCTTCAGCTTTTGTTTAATCTCGAAACGGCAGGCGATAGCGTTTCATAGGCGATCGCCCTTCCTCAAGCTTGTCACTGAACCGGAGGTATCAGTCGTACCCCCGGTTTATTCCATTCGCTCGTCCTGACGGCACTGCACACCTCAGAAGTCGAAGTTGCAGGCGAACTTTTGGATAATCAAAGATTTTGGATGATTAATAGTGTTCAGCAATGAGGAATGAACACTTTGGAAACTGTCGCCTTGAGTCCACCACTGGAAGCCGGAAGCGAACCAAGTTTTGGAGCAGAAGCCCTGCTCGATCGAGTTTTAGGCGATGTGTTGCGATCGCTGGTCGAGCAGTTAAATGTCCTCTCGGCTGGAATTTGGCTCTACGATGCGGCGATCGGAACAACGATGCTGTATCTCGACTACGAAGATCACCAGATTCGGCAGGGGCAAGCGATCGCCCGTCCGGGTGCGTTGCAGCAAAATCCGCTGACGCAGTGGGATCAGGAATATCTGCCGCTGTTGCAGCAAAAGCAAGTCTTGGTACAAACCATGCAGGATGTCGCCCTGCGATCGCCCGAATATTTGATGGTGCGGCGGCACAATCAACGACAAGGCATTCGATCGCTAATGGTGATTCCGCTGTTTTTCCAGGACACTTTTTTAGGCAACATTACCCTTCGCAGCCTTGAGGCGTTCCGGTTCTCGTCCGACCAGATGAAACTGGCCTTGGCACTCGCAAATCAAGCCGCGATCGCACTGCAATTCGCGCAGCTTGTGCCGCGATCGTGGCGTCCCGGAACGGTATCGTCCACCGTTATGGTTCGGCCAGTTCCTTCGCCGTCAATTCCTACCAATCAACGGCAAAGCTATTTTGCTGAAGCGGGCTTAGCCAAGCAGGAACTCGATCGCGTCACAAATTACATTGACCATCATTTAGCGGAAGGTGTGCAGCTTGCTCAACTGGCGCAAATTGTCAGTCTAAGTCCGTCGCATTTTGCTCGCCTGTTCAAGCATTCCACCGGACAGACGCCGCATCAGTACACGATGCAGTGTCGCTTAGAGGCGGCGAAATGGTTGCTGATGACGCAGCAGGGTTCGATCGAGCAAATTAGCAGTGAACTCGGATTTGCCAATCCCGGCCAGTTTGCCACCTTCTTCCGCAAACACACTGGCCTGACTCCTTCCGGCTATCGGCAGGGCAGCAAGTCTATCGAAAGTTAGAAATTGGCAAATTTGAGCGTGTTTTGGAAGATTTTAGCCAGTTTTGATAAGGACATCGCTTGAGGCTGGCCTTTACACTCGCATTGTTCAGCCACATCAGAAAAGCTATGTCAGACAAGTTTGGAAATGACGATCGCTCCGCAAGTCAGTCGGCCAATGGGCAACGGGCAAGATTCTCTCGCCGCCGCATCATCTTGAGTGGTGCAGGTATCGCTGGACTTGCAACTACTTATGAGTTGGGCAACTTGAAAGCCAACGCCCAGACTCAGCCTGAACCTCAACCGACAACGGGTAGCGCAAATTTGAACGGACGTTTTGCCGGAAAAGTGGTGCTAATTACCGGAGCGACATCGGGCATTGGGGAAACGACGGCGCGATCGTTTGCCCGAGAAGGGGCGATCGTTCACTTTTGCGGCAGGCGCGAAGCCTTGGGCGAACAGGTGGCACAAAGCATCCGCGAGGTGGGTGGACGAGCTACTTATCAACCAGCCGACGTGCGAATTCCCGAAGCGGTGAAGGCGTTTGTCGATCGCTGCGTCAGCGAATATGGACGGCTCGACATTGCCTTTAACAACGCCGGAATTTTCCTCAATCCGGCTCCACTTCACGAGTTGTCTTTCGCAACCTATCAAGATTTGATGGCAACGAATGCGATGGGCGTTTTCCTCGCAATGCAAAACGAAATTCCGCAAATGCGATCGCAGGGCGGCGGCGTCATCATCAATATGTCCTCGGTTTCGGGTCATGTCGGCTTTGCTAACACCAGCCCCTACAATTCCAGTAAGCACGCCGTCATGGGTTTAACCAAAACCGCTGCCTCGAAAATGCCGATCACAACATTCGCGTCGTTTCAATCTCGCCACTAGCCGTTGATACGCCGATGCTGCGGCAGTCGTTTCGCGATCAGGGTTTAACCTACGAAGAAGTAACGCCGACAATGGTGACAAAGCGAATTATGACCACTGAGGAAATGGCGAACGCCGTAATGTTTCTCGCCTCTGATGCTGCCTCTTCGCTAACAGGAACCGATCTAGACGTAACGGGCGGTCATTTTGCCCGCTAATCACCCGCGAGAACCATGAACTTATTCACTCGACGCCGAATGTTTGGCAGCGTTGGCGCGGCTAGCATTGCCGCAATTTCGATCGCCAAATCTGCCCCAGCCACACAACCAATGGACGAAACGACAGACCGAATTGCAATTATCGAAACCGCCAACAAAATCGGCATTCTCTCCGATCGCCGCGATTGGGAAGCCGTGAAAAACTGCTTCGCTGACCAAGTTGAGTTTGACTACACCTCGCTCAACGGCGGCGAACCTGCAACGGTTTCTGCGGCTATACAGGTTCAACAATGGGCAGATTTCTTCAGCAGCACGTTCAAAAATACACAGCATTTGATCGGCAGTCATGTTGTTATGCTCAGCGGCAATACTGCCAGCGCGATCGCTCATTTTCAAGCCCATCATACCTACCTTGATGTCAATCAGTCTTCATGGCTGCTAGCAGTACTTACGATTACGAATTCGTCCGTTTAGCGAATGGCTGGAAGGTGCAAAAAATGAAGATGACGGCACTTTGGGAAACGGGAAATCGCCCCTTCTAATCACAAAAGGAGGAACATTGTGGAACAATCGCGCCGAAGTTTATTGATTGGCAGTGCCAGTTTTGCCGGACTTGCGGCGATCGCATTTGCCGGAAAATCACAGGCTCAATCGAATCCAACAGCTTCACCTGAGTCGCCAACTGTTGCTGTCGTTCAGCGCTACTATCAAGCTTATGCAACAGGCGATCGCAACCAGATTCGATCGTTTTTTGCCCCGGAAATTACTTGGACAATTCCCGGTCATCATCCGCTGGCGGGAACCAAGCAAGGTGCAGATGAAGTGCTGGCGTTTTTTGATCAGCTTGCCAAAGCGAAATTTCAGGCGGAAGTGCTGTTTTTGGGCGGCAACGATCGCTATGTTGTGGATGTGCATCGCGGCTGGAGCAATCTCGATCGCGATAATGTTGATCAGCTTTGGGCGTTGCTGTTTCAAATTGAGGGCGATCGCATTGTGGAGGCGGTCAACTTTCCAGGCGATCAACACGCTGCTGATGCTTTTTTCCTGGCAGCATTTTCCGCTCCAACCAATTCCCGATCGACTGGCCTGACTCGATCAAATAACGACAGAATTTGTTTGGCCTGTTTCACTTTTGCAATAGGAGAAATCATGCGATACAAACTACTTGGAAAAAGCGGTCTGCGTGTCTCGGAATTATGTTTGGGAACGATGACTTTTGGTGAAGATTGGGGCTGGGGCGCATCGTTTGACGAATGCAAAATTATTTATGAAGCATTTCGAT
>JAAUTJ010000551.1 GCA_012031475.1 Leptolyngbyaceae cyanobacterium SM1_3_5
GATCGAAGGCAGAACGGGCTGGATTGTAGCCAATCACGAGAATTGTTGTTTCTTCCAGTGTTTGTGGATTCTTCCACAGCCCTGGACGAATGTACATGGGTTCAGCAACCGCGATCGCAGGATGATTGGCAGCTTGGAATAGGCGACGCCGAGGAAAAGTTTGCAAGGTCGTTAAATTTCGCGCCGTTGGGCTAATGAGAACCAGATCGGCTTGTAACAACTGGTGCAGGCGTGTATTGCTGTCGTACAACGCATCTTGAAAACCAAGCTGCATCAGCATTAAAATCACCGCGAAGGCAATTCCCAATCCTGCCATCAAAAAGCGGCCTCGCTGCCAAGTTAGCTGGTTCCAAGCCAGTGGAATTCTATGTCTGAACATGGATTTGTCTGAACATGGCTTTAGAGCGTAATCTCAACATTCACTTGAGCATTGGTCAAACCACTGACGCGCTGACTGGCAGATTGATCTAATCGAATTTTGACCTCAATCACTCTGGCATCCGTTGCCGCAGTCGGATCGGTATCTAGCACATCGCGTTTTGCTACTTGAAATCCGACGCGATCGACAACTCCCTGCAACTGTCCCTCGAACGTATTTCCCGGACTGGTGATTACCGCAGACTGCCCCAGGTTGATTTTGCGAATGTCGCTTTCATACACTTCAGCCGTGACGTACATTTGTCCTGTTTGTCCAAAATCAACAATGCCGTCTGCACCCACCGTTTCCCCTGCTTGCGTCTGAACTCGTAAGATTTGGCCTGCGTTTGGCGCACGGATGTAGGCTAAGTCGAGTTCTGCTTGGACTCGTTGGAGGGTGGCGATCGCGCCATCTACTTCTGCCTGTGCTGCTGCCACATCGGTGGGGCGAATTTCTGCAACTTGGGCAGCGGTTGCTCTCGCCTCTTGAGTACTCACGGCTAGGGTGCGTTGAGTTTGCTCAAACGTTGCTTGGGCTTCATTGAATTGCTGTTGAGCCGTTTCTTTTGCCAGTTGGCGACTATCCAGGAGGGAAGCAGAAATTGCGCCCTGCTGATAAAGCGCGCTGTGCCGACGATACTCGATCTCCGCATTTTGCAGCGCGGCACGCAATCGAGCCAGGGTCGCCTGCTGCGTTTGCACGGCTCCCTGAAATTCTGCCTCTGTCCGACTGACTGCCGCTTGACGGGCTGCAATTTCGCCTTGCCTTGCACCCGATCGCACCTGAGCTAACCGCGCTTGGGCGATCGCAACTTGGGTTTGGGCTTCTCGTAAACTGGCTTGCAGGCGATCGCGCGAATCTAAAATCGCAATGACCTGTCCGGCTTGCACTCGATCGCCTTCAGAAACCAAGAGTTGCCGAATTCGGTCTGCCTGCGCCTGCGATCGCTGGGGCTGAAACTCGAACCACTTCTCCGGCTGGCTCAATTCGCCCCAGCGCATTAATCGTTGGAGCAGCCACAGCGCGGGGAGATTCCCTGAGCGGTTGCGATCGTTGGAATCGGGTGAAATAGAAAACTCCACCGCCCATCAGTCCAATGGATGTGAGGCCGAGCGCGATCGCCCACCGCAAGCGAGGAAGCGGCAAATTGAATCGTCTAGAAGATGGGTCTTGTACCACAACAGGTCAAACTCCTAAACACCAATGAATTCAAATAACTGGAGCAATAACTGGAGCAATGTTCAAACCAGTCGATCGGTAATCTAAGCCGTCACGACCACAGGTGATAGAGGTTGCTCTATGAAAAGTCAACTGGTTGTACTCAACTGGTTGAGTACTCCGTCTAGAGTAGACTAGGTTTACAAAAACTGTCAACGCAAATTTTTTGATGGCGCTCACTCATGCGATTCTGGCCTTTTTAATCAAGCAGCCTGCCAGCGGTTACGATCTTGCAAAAAAATTCAACGCGGATTTTGCTCAGTTCTGGAAAGCGTCTCAGCAACAGGTGTATCGGGATTTGACAAAACTGGAGAGCCAAGGATTGATCGCGAGTGAAGTCGTCCCTCGTGAAGGTGTTTTCGATAAAAAACTCTACTCGATCACAGAAGCAGGCAAGCATTTTTTGAAGACGTGGATGCTCCAACCTTGTGATCCAGCAGTTGTCCGCGAGGAACTATTGCTGAAAATGATGGCAGGCGAACTCGTTCCTCTCCAAGTATTGCGAGATGAAGTAGAACGTCATCGCTGGCTGCATCTAGAAATCCTGCAACGCTATCAGCAAATCGAGCAAGATTACTATCAGACAACTCCATTATCCACTAGGGCACAACTGAGATATTTAGCTCTCAAAAGAGGGATTCGACATGAGCAGGGTTGGGTTGAATGGTGTGATGAAGCGATCGCAACGATCGCCGCGATCGAAACATCAAGTCCGCCTGTCTGAATGCTTGAGCATCCTTGCAATATCGTGAGGTAAGAAAACTTGGACATGCTCAAAGCCAATGTTCGGCGGGTGACAGATAACTTTTGTATATCAATTTTCATTGCGATCTTCATGGGGTGAGGCGATCGCTCATCTAACAAGGTGTACTCCCCTTCGACCAGGCGATAGATACTAATGGTGGGTTGTTTGGGAAAACCAATATATTTTCGCGGCTCCAAGTCCTTCCGGATCAACCCCCCAATACTCCATAACTTGCAATGCTTCATACTCTTTGAGCTTGCCCTTGTAATCTTGGGTTGCAGAACTAGGGCTAACAATTTCGACCACGATCGGAGCGGGGACGGTCAGCACTGCGGTTTGGTTGAGAACTGGCTCAAGCTCGATAGTAAGCGCAAGTTTGCAACGCTACATTGGGTTGCTTAAGCTACAGCAAACAAGCGTGGCTTACTGGTTGTACCACTGCTGCTTCCACTGATTCATCTGCTCGATCTCTTGCTGCTGGCTGTCGATGATGCTTTGTGCCAGCGTTTTGATTTCGGGGCGATCGCTACTCTCTAGTGCCTGCTGCGCCATTGTCACAGCGCCCTCGTGGTGCGGAACCATTGCATTGATGAAGCGCAGATCGAACTCGGCATCGGCTGCACCAAGATTGCCTTCCATCCTCATGCTCGATTCCATTTCCTGAGACATCGGCATATCATGTCCCATCTGAGCATCGAACATGACGGGTTCAGCCGGAGCATCCGGATACCAAGATTGCCGCCACTGCTTGAGGTCGGCAATTTCGCGCTCTTGGGCATTGATGATTTCTTGAGCCAACTGCTTGATTTCTGGACGATTCGATTTTTGCAGCGCTTCTTGCGCCATCACCACCGCGCCCTCATGGTGCGGAATCATGCCGTCAATGAAGCGCAAATCGAACGTTTCATTTTTTGGCCCCAAGTCCATGCTCATTGAGCCGTGATTCATGCCGCTATGATCCATATCGGACATGGGACTTTGCGCCGTTTCAGTTGTGGGCGATTGGCCTTCAGGGGTCGATTGCGTCGTTGACTGACCCGCACAAGCGGTCAACGCCAAAGCACCCGTGAATACGATCGCCAGTAAGGGATTTCTCAGTTTCATGGTTCCGTTCGTTTGTGTACTAGTTGTTACAGTTCATGCTAGGTTCTCCAGTCGGCTGGAGTGTCAAGGGGGATGCACTTGATCAGCCCAACGCGCTGTAGCAGCATGGCTTTAATTGCAGGCGACAGCAGGATGCCGATCGAATTTGCGATTTGGGCAGCCTGTGGAATCGCGATCGCGTTGTAGTCCGCTGCCCAGAACAAGTTTTAGCTCGTCTATAAAGCGCAAGCGATCGAACAGAGAACGCTAAGCTAAAGGGAGCATGTCACTTTTCCCATAAGCAATCATGCTCAGTGACTGGGCAATGGTGAACCAATTAACCCATTAAGATAAGCACAGCGATGAGCTAACACTTGCGGGACATTTTCACGCTTCCATTGTGC
>JAAUTJ010000552.1 GCA_012031475.1 Leptolyngbyaceae cyanobacterium SM1_3_5
CGCCGGGTCGACAATAATCACGGATGGGTGGGCTGCCGTCGAGTAAGTCAATCGGCGCGGCGACAAACAGCGTATCGGCATAGTAGGCGAAGCCGACGGCGGGGACATCGCCCTCACCGCCAATGAGATGCGTGAGTTCGTCATAGCGTCCGCCGCCGCAAACGGTCGCCTGTGCGCCCAAGTCGCTTGACTGAATCTCGAAAGCCGTGTGCGTGTAGTAGTCCAGTCCGCGCACCAGTCGGGGATTGAGCATGAAGGCGATTCCTAGATCGGTTAAGCCCTGCTGGACGCGATCGAACCGCGCTTGCGATTCAGAACTGAGGTGATCCAGAATGCTCGGCGCTTCCCGCACAATTTCTTGCGTCCGCTCATCCTTACTGTCGAGAATGCGGAGCGGATTGCGCGTCAGGCGGTCTTGCGAATCTGGGTCGAGGTCAGACTTGTAGGGCGTAAAGTAGCTAACTAGTGCTTCGCGATACGTGGCGCGATCGATCGGCGTTCCTACCGAGTTGAGATCGAGACTGAGTGATTTCACGCCCAGCGTTTGCAACAGATCAGTGGCGATCGCAATCACTTCAACATCCGCTCTCGGATCGGCACTGCCTAAAATTTCCAGGTCAATCTGGTGAAACTGTCGTTGTCGTCCGGCTTGCGGTCGTTCGTAGCGAAACATCGGACCAATGTACCAAAGGCGCTGAACGCCGCCCTGTGCATGTAATCCGTGTTCGATGAAGGCGCGGACAATTCCGGCTGTCGCTTCGGGGCGCAGGGTAAGCGATCGATCGCCCCGATCCTTGAAGGTGTACATCTCTTTGCCAACGACATCCGTTGCTTCACCGATGCCGCGCTCATACAAATCGGTCTGCTCGAAGACGGGCGGACGAATTTCGCGATAGGCCGCACGGCGGAAAATTTCCCGCGCCGTTGATTCGGCCTGCTGCCAATAGCCGACCTCTTCGGGCAAAATGTCCCGTGTGCCTCGAACTGCCTGAATGCTGCCCATGTTTTTACTTAATCGATCGCCTGCCAACTGCCGTAGCGATCGCCATAGTACGCCAAAATCTGCTCCACCCGCTCGATCGATCGCGCAGTTGCCGCCTCGGTGTAGCGAATATCGAGTCCGCCGACCTGACTTTGCAGATAGTCAAACTGAAGCGAAGTCTGCGGCAGCAGATCCACCTCCACGCCTTCCACCTGCCGCAAATGCGCTCTGACTTCTCGGTAAACAGCCAGCGGCAAGCGGGGGCAGCAAATTTGTAGAGGAGATTCGATCGAGGGCATGAATTTTCACAAAATTATCAAATGGTGAAGCGGTCTTAAGAAATCATTTCGTCTCGCGGAATTGGCACAGCGGGCAGTACGCAGCAGTTGACTTCATCAATGCACACCTTGCCCCACTGCAACGCCCAGCGCACAAGCGCAACCCGATTGCCCGTTGCGGTTTTCGTCAAAATATTGCTGATATGGTTGTCAACGGTGCGCTTGCTGATTTCGAGCTTCTCGGCAATTTCTTGGTTTGTTAAACCGGACGCCACGAGTTCGACAATTTGCAGTTCCCGTTCCGACAGTGCCCCAACCGAAGGCGTATCTTCACTTGCCATATCCGTTTACCACCCTTTTGCCTTTTACTATGTACTTATGCTTATCATTCAATTCTAGAGGCTGCGTAAGCAAATCTGCTGAGCAAAACGGCGGCAATTCTGAGAAGTTTATAAAAAAATTAACACTTTGGGTTGCGATCGCTCTGATCCTATGGCTCAACTGGACCACTCCAGCTTGGGCAGCCGAGGCATCAGACTCGATCGATTCGCCTCCAGTCCTCACTGCCCCCGCGCCATCCAGCTTTAGCGCCAGCGATATTTCGGCTGAAAAAGCCAGTCAGTTTGTACAAGCCTATCTGCAAGTTTTGCGACTGATCGATCGCCGCGAACCTGAACTGCAAGCAGTAGAAACCGAATCGGAATCACTCCGAATTCAGCAGGAAATCGAAGCTGAAGCCTATGGCGCGATCGCCGCCGCTGGACTCAGTGAAGCCGAATATTTGCAACTGTTGGGATTAGCAAATACGGATGCCGAATTTGGTGAGCGCATCGCTGCTCAGCTTCAAGAAATTGATTAGATTTCAGCGGGATCGATGCCGAGTTCACGGAGGCGTTCGAGCGAGTCGATCGGCTTTTTGCTGTGCTTGATTAGCGCGTTCTTTTCCGGTCGGGATAACATTGCCCGATCGATCGCACCACCGCAGCCACAAATCTTCAACACCTTCAAATTCGCCTTCCCACAGCGTCAGCCCTAAGCCAACTTCTTCTAACCAAAATGGCGGCGAAAGTTCAACATAGTGCCGACCGCTCAACATCCAAACCTTTAGCAGCGAGCCGTTTAGCTCATCTGGATTTTGTAGCTGCTTGAACGGATCGAAAACGGCATAATAAGCAATACCAATTCGGGCGTAATCTTTAAATTTGCTGCCGAGTTCATTGCCTTCTCGATTCGAGGCGATTTCGATACAAATTTCGGGAACTTTGCCGAACTCCCAAACGAAATAGGATCGATTTTTCTTTTTGCTGAGATCTTCAGGCACTTCAACGCCCAAGCTCAAAAACGCATCGGGGACGATCGCGCTTTGCTTCAGTGCATAAAACAGCCCAACGTTGCTGGCTGCAATAAACGGCTCAGCGGGAAACCAAGAGCTATAGAGCGGTTCAACCAGTAGCCGCTGCTGCTTTTCAAACTGAATGTTGTCCACAGGCGTATCGTCCTCGATGACGATGTGGCTGATGTCGAGTTCGTGAACGATTTCCGATTCAAGAATCTGCTCTGACATATTGCAGCCTCAAAGATCAAAACTACTGTACTATCATTTCACGGGATTGGCTTGGCAGAGGACGATCGCCACCAAGTTCTCAACAAACCGCTGTTTATCGATCGGATTAATTTGTTTTTCGTGCAGCACTTCTTGGCCGAGAATAAAGCTCACCAGTGCGCCTGTAAAAATGCGCGTGGTCATTTCTGGATCGGTTAAATTCAGTTGAGGATGCGATCGAAAAAATTCGCCTAAAACCGCATCGCCTTCCTGCAAAACTTCGCGCATATAGAGTTGAGCCAGATCGGGAAATCGCCCAGATTCAGCAATCATCAAGCGAATGAACGCGATGTATTCCGGGTCGTCCATCAGCCCGAGAAAAATTTCGGCAATGCGGCGCAGGACGCGATCGGGTGGTTCACTGAGCGGCAGCGAACAGTCAGGAAATTCGAGATCAAATCGGCGCAAAACCAGGCGTTCAATCAGGGCAACAAATAGCCCTTCTTTGCCTTGAAAATGATTGTAGATCGTGTGTTTTGAAACGCCTGCTTGGGCAGCAACACGATCCATGCTGGTGCCGCGATAGCCGTGCTGCAAAAGACCTGCATTGCACCTTGCAAAATCTGCTCAGGCTTGTCTTTATTGGAGCGTGAAAAAGTGCCTGATTGTTCACTGAGCATGGCGGGCAAATCACAAGTAAAAGAACAAAATTGGAAGTCTGACGTGCGGAAGAGGCAAGCGACAAATGGCTTGCTACAGTTCAAGCATATGAACTTTTGTGGACAAGCTGCACGAAACGGTGTAGTGTGAAGACATATAAACCACACTACACGGTGCAGTGCAATTACTGCAAATTGCAGTGGCGATCGATCTCCACCATTCTTTCAGATGCCTCTCGGCTGAGCTTATGCCGACTGCCCAGAAGCAGCGCTGAACGCGATCGCTTGGTCTCCCCTCACGCCAGGACACTAGCGGCCATGACCATTACAGATGTGCCTCGAAAGCCCAAACAAGGGCGAAAAACAACCACGGGGCGGAATATCCTGATCGGATTCCT
>JAAUTJ010000553.1 GCA_012031475.1 Leptolyngbyaceae cyanobacterium SM1_3_5
GCCCACATGGCACTTCAGACGGTTTACCCATCCAGCAGCGGCTCTTGCGCCTCCGCCATTTCCTTCGGGTCGAGATAGAGATTTTTCAGCAGCAAGGCGGCTCCTCCCACCAGCGGCGGAGCCAACAGCGCCCCAAAAATTCCCAGCACTTCCGTTCCGCCCAAAACCGCCAGTAGCAGATAGATCGGATGCAGGCCAACTGAGGAACCAATCACGACCGGAGCCAAAATATACGCTTCCAAGTTTTGAATAATCACAAACAGCAGAAACACCCACAGCAGCGTCCACCAGCCATAGGAAAGCGCCACCACCAGCGCGGGAATTGCGCCCAAAATTGGTCCCACAAACGGAATAAAGTTCGCCACGCCTGCGATCGCGCCCAGACCCAAAGCAACATCCGACAAGCCCAAAAAGCTCAGGCCGATCGTCGCGGCCACGCCCAAGATTGCCGAAACAATAATCCGACCGCGAATGTAGGAACCGATCCGAGCGCTGACAGGACCAATTTGCGTTTCCAGACGGATATCCCAGGGACGCGGCAAGACGCGCACCGCGCCGTGAATTAGGTTTTTGCTGTCGGCCACCATATAGCCCGACACAAACAGCGACAAAACCACGTTGATGATGCTGCCGACAAATCCGGTTGTGAGCGAATAGGAGCGAGCGATCGCCTGCTGGCTCGATCGAATTGCCCAAGCGGTGATGCTTTGGATATCAAACAGCTTCTCGACCTGGCTGACCAGTTCTGGGCGGCTGTCGTTGATGCTCAGCACCCAATTTTCGATCAGCACGGTCAGTTCCCGCACATATTCGGGCAGCGATCGAATCAGTTGTTCAATCTGCGTAAACGCAGCAGGTCCAAACGCCACCGCCAGCCCGACCAGGCCGGAAATCAAGCTGAGATACACCAGAATCACCGTCAGCCAGCGAGGGACGCGAAATCCTTCTGCCCAATCGACGATCGGCGCGATCGCGGATGCGAGGACGATCGAAATTAGCAATAACACGATCAAGCTGCGAATTTGCCACAGCACCACGATCGATAAAATCGTTGCCAGCACCACTAAGATGCTTGACAAAGAAAAGCTTATCCGCCTTTCGGGTACGCTGCTCACCGTTTCTCTCCCTGCAATTGCTGTTTACATTCTGACAGATGGGCTGCGCTGTATTCCTCATTCTCTAGTCGAGTCGGGGATCAACTGTCAGCGATCGACTGTCGGGGCGAAGCATTCGGCAGATCACCTGCTGGCAGCACCCATAACCTTCGCCCGAATGCTTCGCCCTTACGGGGAGGGGCGGCGATCGACTGTCGAGGCGATAAGATGGGGGGCATTAGGTGGACGTGGCGGGCATGTTGCGATCGCGGATTTGGATTCTAATTATTGGGATCGTCCTGGTTTTGGGCTTAGTGGCGTGGCTGCTGGATGCGGTGAATCGACTGTATTCGAGCATTGCGTTTAGTTCGCCGCTGCTGGCGAATTTGCTGCTGGTGCTGGTGATTGTGCTGCTGGTGGCCTTGGTGGGGGCGATCGCCTACTATGGCTATCTTTTCCTACGTCCGCCCAGTCGCACGGCGAAAGCGATCCCGCAGGTTCCGGTTGAGAAAACGGCGGCAGCAGAAGAAACGCTGAAAGCCGTGCGCCAGCAGGTCGATCAGATTCAAGATGAAGTGGCGCGGCAGGCGTTGTTTGAGCAGTCGCGTCTGATTGAAGAAAATCTGGCAAAGCGCGAAATTCATCTAGTCGTGTTTGGCGTCGGCTCGGCGGGCAAAACTTCGATCGTCAACGCCATTCTGGGACAGATTGTCGGGGAAGTCGGCGCACCGATGGGCACAACGGACGTGGGGCAAAACCTACAGTTTTCGGCTGCGCGGACTCGATCGCGACATTTGGCTCACCGACACTCCGGGCATTCTGGAAGCGGGCGTTCAGGGAACCGGACGCGAACAACTCGCCCGCAAACTCGCCACCGAAGCAGATTTGCTCTTGTTCGTTCTGGACAATGATTTACGCAAGTCTGAATATGAGCCGCTGCGATCGCTGGTCGAAATCGGCAAGCGATCGATCGTTGTCTTCAACAAAACCGATTTGTACTCGGAAGTCGATCGCGACCAGATTCTCGATCGACTGCGGAATCGCATCCAGTCGTTTCGTCCCGCGCCGGATTTGGTGGCGGTGGCGGCAAATCCCCGCCCGATGGTGCTGGACAATGGTGATTTGTATCGGCTTGATCCGGATATTCTGCCGCTCCTGCGTCGGATTGCGGCGATTTTGCGGGCGGAAGGCGAAGACTTGGTGGCCGACAATATTTTGTTGCAGTCGCAGCGGTTGGGCGAAGAGGCACGGCGAATCATTGACGCGCAGCGATTGCGGCAGGCTGAGGCGATCGTCGATCGCTTTCAGTGGATTGGGGCGGGCGTGATTGCCGTGACGCCGCTTCCGGTTGTGGATTTGCTGGCAACGGCGGCAGTCAACGCGCAAATGGTGGTCGAAATTGGGCGGGTTTACGGCTGCGAAATCAATCTCGATCGCGGTAAGGAACTTGCGGTTTCGCTGGCAAAAACCCTGGCCGGACTGGGCATTTTGCGCGGGGCGATCGAGCTATTTTCGATCGCGCTGCAAACGAACGTGGCGACGTTTTCTGGCTGGACGAGCAATTCAGGCGGCAACAGCAGCTTATCTAACGCGGATTGCCGGAAAAAGCTTCATCGAGTATTTTCGCCGCGATCAAAATTGGGGCGATGGCGGCATGAGTCAGGTGGTGCAGGAGCAGTTCCAACTGAATCGGCGCGACGAGTTTGTCCGGGCATTTGTGCAGGAAGCGATCGCCCGTGTCGTCAAGGTGGGCGGCGATGAGCGGCCTATTTGACCTACCTATTTCACTTCAAAGCTTTCCACTTCTAAAACGGGACCAATCATCGCCACTGACATGACATCGTTGCGGACTTGGCCTTTCACCTGCACTTTTTGCCCGTCTTTGAGCAGGTCTTGAGGCGCATCGTGCATCACCTCGTAGGTTTGGCCGTCGTCAGAATTTAGCGCCCAAGCGCCTGCGCCCAAATTCGATTTTCTGATCGTGCCGCTGACGGTAATGCTCATACTGTTTCTGCTTTTGCTGCAAGGTAGGCCAGTCCGAAGCAAAGCACGGCGTTGACGAGTAAGAAGGTTTGGGCGATCGCGCCGCTGCCCAGCCACAGAACTGATGCAGACAACATAGCACTCGCGCCCAAGCAGGCCGCCACTCCCAAGGATGATCCCACTGCAAACCAGCGCCATTGCGGATGACCGAGCAGCAGGGCAACCAGGATGAACGGAATGATCACACTGGCAAACAGGGGATTCAGCGTTGGACTGGCTTGAATGGCGCTGCCCAATTCGGGGATCGAGCTTCCCATCAGGCGGAACGGAAACTGCGGCAAATCGTAGCGGTACAGGCCGCGCAGAGGGAACAGTCCAGCACTGCCCATCACCAAGCCGCTGCCCAGCGCAAAGCTCCAGCCGGGAAGGTAGTTTCGCAGAAAGAAGGCCAGCAGGTAGGAACCCAGCACCATGCCGATTTTTGGGCAGCAGGGCAACGACGCCGCCATCGAACCAGAAGCGCAGGTTGAGATAGCCGTTTTGACTCAGCCAGCGACCAGAAATCTTTGAAGGTGATTTGGCCTTTGAGCGCGAGTTTGACGGCGGCATCGGCATCAAGCTGGCCTGCGCCAAAGTGGTTGAGTTCGTCGTTTTGAATTTTTCGGGCGGACTGGGTGAGGATTTGGGCGATCGCCGCTGGTTCCTGAATGCCACTCGCCTTAATCAGCGCCGCCACGCCTGCCACGTGCGGAGCCGCCATGCTGGTTCCTTGCAGCGACGTTG
>JAAUTJ010000554.1 GCA_012031475.1 Leptolyngbyaceae cyanobacterium SM1_3_5
GGTGGGGCAAAAATCGATCGTGCAGCAACTCATGGTCGCGCTGCTTTCCGGCGGGCACGTGATTTTGGAAGGCGTACCGGGAACTGGAAAAACCCTGCTGGTCAAGGCTCTGGCGCAACTGGTGCAGGCCGACTTTCGCCGCGTTCAACTGACACCGGACATTCTGCCCTCGGACATCTTGGGCACGACGATTTTTGATTTGAACACGCGCAGCTTCAGCCTGAAAAAGGGGCCAGTCTTCACGCAAATTCTGCTGGCAGACGAAATCAACCGCACCCCGCCGAAGACGCAAGCTGCCCTGCTGGAAGCGATGGAAGAACAGCAGGTGACGCTGGACGGGCAAAGTTTGCCCCTCTCGGAACTGTTTTGGGTGATCGCCACGCAAAACTCGCTGGAGTTTGAGGGAACCTATCCGCTGCCGGAAGCACAGCTCGATCGATTCCTGTTCAAGCTGCTGGTTGGCTATCCCGAACCTGCTGCCGAAAAGCAAATGCTGCTCAACTCGCAAGCCGGATTCCAAGCCAAACGGTTAGATCTTGCCAAGCTTAAGCCGATCGCCACCGTCGAGCAAATTGTGCAGGCGCGGCAGTCCGTGCGATCGATCGAGGTGAAAGAGCCGATTCTCGACTACCTGCTCGCCGTTGTCACGCGGACGCGCAAACATCCCGATCTCAACTTGGGTGCATCGCCGCGATCGGCAGTCATTTGGCTGCAAGCGAGCAAAGCCCACGCTTGGCTGTCGGGTCGATCGTTCGTCACGCCCGACGACATCAAGGCGATCGCCCCGCCGCTCTTGCGCCACCGCTTGATTTTGCGTCCCGAAGCGCAACTCGACGGATTGGCAATGGACTCGGTGATTTCTGGCGTTCTCAATCAAGTTCCTGTCCCCCGCTGACCGTCATGACTGCTTCACTGCGCGTTTATCTGCTGCTGCTGTTGGGATTGGCGATCGTCCTGCCGCTCTCGATTTTCGGTGTTTTGCCGCAACTTCAGCTTGTCGGAATTCTGCTGATCTTTGATTTGCTTGTCCTGATTGTGACGCTGTGGGATGCGCGGCGCACGAAGTCCGATCGCGTCTCGGTCGAATGGCATCGGCTCGATCGCCTCTCGATCGGGCGCGACAATCCGGTCAGGCTGCAAGTGCGATCGGGCAAGCGCCCAGCCGAAATTCAACTGCGCGACGACTATCCGCAGCAGTTCGCCGTTTCCAATTCGCAACTGCAAGCGATTTTGCCAGCGAACACAACCGAAGAATTAGGCTACACGGTTCATCCCGATCGACGCGGCGAATTTCACTGGGGCAACCTTCAGGTGCGGCAGCGATCGCCCTGGAAGCTGGCGTGGCACAGTTGGAAAGTCGATCAAGACCAAAACGTTGCGGTTTACCCAGACCTGATCGGGCTGCGATCGCTCTCTATCCGCCTCACCTTGGAATCGACCGGAGCGATCCGCCGCGCCCGCCGACTGGGAGCCGGAACGGAATTTGCCGAACTGCGCGAATACGGCATTGGGGACGACCCGCGCTTCATCGACTGGAAAGCGACCGCAAGGCGAGGCCAGCCCCTCGTGCGCGTTTTGGAACCCGATCAGGAACAAACGCTGATTATTCTGCTCGATCGCGGGCGGCTGATGACGGCCAGAGTGAAAGGCTTAACCCGCTTCGACTGGGGCTTAAACGCCACGCTTTCCCTGGCTTTGGCCGGACTGCACCGGGGCGATCGCGTCGGAGTGGGCGTGTTCGATCGTCAGATGCATACGTGGGTTCCCCCGGAGCGCGGCCAGCAGCACCTCAACCACTTGCTGGAGCGCCTGACGCCGATCGAACCTGCCCTGCTTGAACCCGACTACCTGGGAGCCGTGACGACGATCGCCAACCAGCAGACGCGCCGCGCCTTGGTGGTGCTGATTACCGATATTGTCGATTCGACCGCTTCCGCAGAACTGCTGGCCGCACTCGGACGCCTCGCCCCGCGCTACCTGCCGTTTTGCGTGACGCTGCGCGATCCGCAACTCGATCGACAGGCGCAGACCGTCAGCAGCGACATTCCCGCTACTTATGCGCGAGCAGTGGGCGATCGACCTGATTGATCAGCGGCAAATCGCTTTTGAGCAGCTTTAAGCCGACAAGGCGTTCTCGTCCTTGATGCGCCCGCCAACCAAATTTCGGAAGAACTGGTCGATCGCTACTTGCAGCTCAAAGCTCGAAATAAGCTCTAAACAATTCATTTCCCTACGGTTCCTGACGAATCAGGCGACCCGTGCGATCGCTGCGTACCACAAACCGTCGATCGCGAGCGCTCAGTTCAACTTGAAATCCGGGCGTAATTGCCTGAGCGCACAGTTCGGTGGACTGCGCCAAGCCCAAGCAGGAATCCGGCCAGTTCACTGCCTCAACGCGATCGACCTGCAATTCCGCGATCGGAATTTGCGTTTGAGCGCTGAGGTAGGCGGTGATCGCATCGATCGGAGCGGCAGGAGTTTCCACTGGCGTTGCAGGCTCGACGGCAGGAGGATTGGACGGGGGAGCAGGAGTGCAGGCGATCGTCCCAGCGCGATCGCCACCACAGCTAGTCGCACGATCAGCCAGCGTTTCCAGTTCATGGCTGTTTCCAATTTACGGCTGTTGGGGTGCAGCAGGCTGACCGAAGTAGGTTTTGAAAACCTCGTGGGCGATCGGCACGGCGGCAACCGCGCCATAGCCGCCATTTTCCACGACGACGCGATCGCAATCTCTGGATTTTCGTAGGGGCCGTAGCCGACATACATCGAGTTGGATTTGCCCGTGACTTCGGCGGTTCCGGTTTTGCCTGCGGTCAGCGGAATGCTGCCGTCATTGAGGCTGCGAGCCGTACCGGAGCGAACGACATCGCGCAGGCCAGCCTGAATCGTTTCAATGATGTCCGATCGAATTCCTGTCGGTTGGGGAGCGGTTTCGGGCGTGTGGTTTCCGACATCAGCAGGTGCGGCACGACGCGCTGGCCGCCATTGGCGATCGTCGCGGTCATGACGGCGAGTTCCAGCGGCGTTGCCTGCACCAAGCCCTGCCCGATCGACATGCTGACCGTATCGCCCGTGTACCAAGGTTCGCCAAACAGTTCTTCTTTTTCTTCGGGAATGGGGATGTAGCTGTGGGTTGCGCCTTCCAAGCCCATATCGCTGGACGTGCCCAAGCCGAGCGCCTGTCCCCACTTGGCGATTTCTTCGGGACCTGCCGTCATGCCGACTCGATAGAAAAACGTGTTGCTGCTGACGGTGAGTGCTTTTTGAAAGCCGATCGCCCCAAAGCCGGAACTGCCGTGTTCACAGAAATTTGTGCCGCCGACGTTGATGCAGGCTGCCGTGCCGATGCGAGAACTGGGCGAATAGCGACCGGACTGCATCGCCGCCGCTGAGGTGACAATTTTTGAACGTGCTGCCGGGAGGATAGCCTTGCAGAGCGCGATTGAGCAGCGGATCACCGGGGTTTTGCAACTGCTGCCATTCGGCCTCGGTAACACGGCGCGTAAACAGATTAGGGTCGAAGCTGGGGCCGCTTGCCATTGCCAGCACCTCGCCCGTTTTGACGTTCAAGACGACAACGGCTCCGCGTCGCTGCCCCAGTGCCCGCTCTGCCGTGCGCTGCAAGTCCAGGTCGATCGTCAGCCGCAGCGATTGGCCGCTGACGGCTTGTTGCGTACCAAGCCAGCGGAGTTCTTTGCCGCTCGCGTTCACTTCGACACGGCGGTTGCCCAGGTTCCCAGCAGCGATCGATTCGCCAAGCGTCAATGCCCATTTGCCCGACGATGATGCCGTTGGGATATTCGGGTATTTTCCTGGATGTCGTCGGCTGTGGCTTTC
>JAAUTJ010000026.1 GCA_012031475.1 Leptolyngbyaceae cyanobacterium SM1_3_5
TGAAGTCGTCCTTGTCGTCAGCAAATTGTTCGGCATCGGGCGCGACCGAAGCGCATCGTAGAACGCTTTTTGCTGCGGCGTGATCAGTCCGGCAGCAGTGGCGATGTTGGCGACGGTGGGGCCAAACAGTCCGTCGAAGAAGGCGGCGGGGCCAGTCACAATCTCGAATGCGCCTGTCGAAATTTGCGCTTGTCCGGGCGCGGTTTGGTAGGTGAGGTTGTTGACGATCGTGCCGTGAAAATCGCCGGACATGAAGACGACGTTATCAATCTGGTTGCGATCGATGAACTGCAACAGTTCCGTCCGCTCGGCGGCGTAGCCCTCAAAGCGGTCTTCGGCATTGAGGACGCCAAAGTTTTGAATCGGTTCGGGAACAGCGATGAATTTCCACGTTACGCCGTTGCGTTCGGCGGAGAGCAAATCGGTTTTGAGCCGATCGATCTGTGCCCGACCGAGCAGGGTGCGATCGGGATCGAACGCATTCACCAAAAATTCCGTCGGATTGCTGAAATTCGCAGGCGGAAGCTGGGCATCGCGGAACGATCGCGTATCCAAGACAAAGAAGGCTGCATCGTCGCCGTAATTGTTCGCCCGATAGAGCTTGCGTTCGCCGTTCGTGCGCGGGTCAGTCGTGCTGTAGAATTCGTCGCGAATCGGGTGAAATTCCTGGAAGGCTTGCAGCGCGTCTTCGTAAGCTTGAGTGTCATTGACGAACTCGACGGCATCGGTGAACAGCGGGAACGGCGAAGATCCGATGTCCGGCGCGTCCGGCGAGTCTCCCGGTGCGGCTCCTCCGGCGAAATTGTCCACAACTTCGTGATCGTCGATCGTTGCCAGAATCGAAGTCGATCGATACAAATCCGCCAAGGTGTTCAGGCCAAAGCGATCGCTGACGTTCTCGTTCTGCTTCGTGCGGAATTCGTCCAGCGTCCGAGCCTGCGTGACTCCGGGCAGGGCGGGCGTTTCCGTATCGGCATAGATCGTATCGCCCAGCTTCAGGAAGAATTCGAGGTTGCGATCGTCCGCATTCGACAGGGAGGGAAAGGGCGGAGCCTGCTGCCAGTCGCCCGTGACGCCGAAACGCAAACCGCTGCGGGTTCCCAGTTCTGTCGATGTCCGAAATTCGCCGCCAAGCTGAACGCCCGCTGCATCCGTGACGCGATAGAAATACTCGGTTCCGGCTTCCAGTCCGGTGATTTCCACTTTGACGGGAACATCGGCATCGGTGACGATCGCCGTTGCGCTGCCCACGATCGAGCCAAAGTTCGCATCGGTCGAATACTCGAACGTCACATTGCCCAGAACGGTGCTGCGCGTCCACAAAACCGTCGAGTCTTGCGTCGTGTCGCCGCTGGCAACGCCGTTGGGCAAGGTCGTCGGCGTGGTCGATCGCGGGTCGTAGCTGGTCGTATCGATTTTGAGAAAGTCGGGGAAAGTGGTGGCGACGTTTTGCCAGGGAATGAACTTGAAGTTGCTGCTGACGTTTTCGATCGCG
Organism: Leptolyngbyaceae cyanobacterium SM1_3_5; assembly: GCA_012031475.1. Lineage (GTDB taxonomy): Bacteria > Cyanobacteriota > Cyanobacteriia > Elainellales > Elainellaceae > JAAUTJ01. Next base: position 1,496 of record JAAUTJ010000026.1, read on the forward strand.
CCCTCATCGATCGCCGCGACAGCCGGATCGTTGTTGCCATCCTGCACGACCAGCAAACCAAACGGAAACGCACTGCCCAGCGGTGTGCTGATCACGTCTGCGCCGTCCGATTCTTCCACGCTGTCGATCGCTCCCGTCCCGCCGATCGCGAAACTGCCGAGATATTCGTTGTCGCCTTCGCGAGAGAAAACGGCATAGGTGCTGTCGCCCTGACTGGAGGCCAGCAGATAGCCTGTACCCTCATCGGCGTAGTAGATCGTCAAGCCTTCCACATCCGCTTGCAGAATGCCGTCGTCTACGGATTCGATCAGCGTTCCGGCTGTGTCGCCGCTCGGTTCTGCCGAAAATTTGAAGATGCCGACATTTTCCTGACCTGCGTAGAGAATGCCCTTTTCGCGATCGACCACCATGCCTTCAACCTGAGCATCTTCCAGTTCGCCATCGGCAGGAATCGGAACCGTCAGCGTCCGCACCGTGCTGGCCGTAACTCCGCCCGCACCGTCTGCAACAAGTTCAAGCTGAGCAATTTGGTCGCCTTCGCGCTGGCTAACGAACACAAACGATCGCCCTGTCACCGGACTCGTGTAGGTCGCCAGACCATAAGCCGTTTGTTCACCGTCATCAATGCCGAAGATTGAATCGGGAATGTCGGTGCTGGTGATGTCACTCAGTTGGCGCGTCGTCGGGTCGATCGCAAAAATCGCCAGCGTGTCGTTGCGGCGATCGCTAGCCACAGCCAGATCGACGGATCGATCGCCGAGCCGAAAGTTGTACACCAAATCCACGTTGTTGAAGCGGACATCGCCCTGAATCGTTTGCAGCACTTGGCCGTTCAGGTCATAGACGGACAAACCACCATCCTTGAGCGTCCCGACGACGAGGCTTTGTGCCGGATCGATCGGATTGACGTAGATCGCCGGATCGTCTGCGTCTCCCGGTTGCTCGCCGCTTGAGAGATTTTCGGGATCGAGGTCGGTGACGGGCGGCGTTTCGAGGGCGGGAGTTACGCCCGGAGTGGGGGTGAGGTCGATCGCAAAGCTCAAGAACTGCGTAAACTGCGTGTTGCTGAAGTTGTTGTCGCTGACGACGATCAGCGATTGGCGACCGTCCGGCAGCACGGAACCGAGCGTCAAGCCTTCGATGTTGTCCAGCGGAATCCCCAGTTCGCCCAGGTCAAACAGCAAGCGTTTCTCGGCGGGAACATCCACTTCTAAGCCGTTCAAGCTGTCGATCGAACGAATGTCCGTCGCGTTTTGCAGATTCACCTGATAGAGCTTGACCGAGTTGCCGACGCCAGTGGAGAACGATCGCTCCAAGCTGAGCAAAGTGCCGTTGTTGTCGATCGCCAGCAAATCCACCAGTCCGTTTGTGCGGAACGTGCCAGCCGGAATCGGAGCGACTTCAACCGCATCCGTGAGATACAAAAATTCCCCGACAGGCTCTCCGGTCGTCAAGTCGTACTTCAAGATGCGGGACGGACTTTCGACACCGAGATCGGCTGCTGCTCCGTCCTGCCCTAAAGCGTTCTCGGTGGCGGTGTAGAGAAAGCGCTGATTCGGCGCGATCGTCAAACTTTCCAGCGCCAAGTTGTTGCGAATGCCGCTGATGGGTGAAAAGGGCTGATCCGCATTCGTAATCTGCCCATCGCCGTTCAGGTCTTGAAAAGTGGAACTCGGCAGAAACTTGGCGGGAATCGGCAGATCGCGCTCTTGCAGTCCGGTTGCGAGGTTGAATTCACGCACGAACGGATCGCCAATGCGGGGCGCGATCGGATTCGCCTCTCCTTCTGACGAGACAAACACCGAACCGTCATTCGTCAGCGCGATGCCTTCCGGGTCAACGCTCAGGGCGGAGAACGGATTGCCAGAAGCATCGAGCAGCGTCGTCACGTCCGTAAACTCCACATCGCCTGCATCAAGTCTGCCGTCGCTGAGGTCAATTTTCAGCGTGTAAAAGCGGGCGGGATTGAACTGGCTGCGATCGTCCGAAATTGCGTAGTACTGATCGTTTGCCGCATCGTAGGTAATTCCCGACAGGCCGCCGACCTGCGTACCCTGAAACTGCGTATTTGTGGGGAACGTGACTTCACCGAGAAAATCGATTGCGCTCACCGAGTTGCGACCCACAAAGGCCGGAATTGCCACATCCGTCCACACCAAGCGGTGATCGGAACTGGGAAAACCACCCGGAAGTGCCGGATTGAAGTCGCCCACCAAGCGGAACAGCGGGTCTTCGTCGGTCGGCCAGAAGACGGCAGAATCGGTAATTTCCAGGTTGTATGAGGGCAGAACGTAATCAGCGCGGAGATTTCCGGGTGTCGTGTCGGCAAAATCTGCCGTGTCGAACGCGGGATTTCCCAAGTGGCGATCGTTCGCTCTGCCCTGCCGCGCTGCCGCATCCACGCCGCCTTCACTGTCCGGCGTATCCGTGTTGTTGACGAGCGGATTATCCGTAAGCTGCCGAATCGCCAAATCAAAGCTGTCGCCATCAAACGGATCGGCATTCTGGTCGCCCATAATCACAAACCGCGATCTGGCTGCAAGTCCGCCCGTTTCGCCATTGTCGTCATAGATGTAGTCGCCTTTTCCGGGCGCAATGTAGTCCGCCCAAAAGCGAATTTCGTCGTGGTTGCGTCTGCCGTTGCGGTCTTCTGCGCCATCAAAAACCGGAGGCGTCGGATGACTGGCGAGGACGTGAATGGTTTCACCGTTGACCTCGATCGGCACGTCCCAATGGCTCTTGGAAGAAAGTCGAAAAACCGCTAATTCTTCAGCAGAATAAAAGTCTTGTGGAGCGGGTGTACTGGCATCGTCGGGCAGCAAAGCTCCCGGCATATCTTTCCACAAAAATGTTTGAAAAGTGCGGATATTTTCCGTGTCGATCGGATACTTGGAAAACAGCGCCATGCCAAACTGACCGGGGAATGCGCCAAACCCAAACGCATCGTCGCCACCTGCGATCGCGCCGTTGTTGTTGAAGTCAAATCCAGAGGGAATTCCGGTATTGGAGGGCGCAACGTAAACGTAGGGATATTCGATCGGATCTGCGCCGTTTTGACTGACTTCTAGATAGTTTCGTCGAAATAGATCGGCAGCGGTGTTATTGGGAACGTAGTCAAATTCGTTGATTAAAATCACGTCAGGACTCGATCGCTGAATGATTTCCGCCACGTTTTTCGCCTGAACATTATCGGACGTGGAGAGATCGCGAATCAACTGTCCTTCGCGATTTCGATTCAGTGAAGCGTTGAAGGCAGCAAAACGAATGGAGCTAGAAAGATTCTGCATAAAGCTTCCGGGTTGATTCTTTAAGATGTAGAAAAAGCAAGTAGCGATCGATTTCTATTTGTGAACGAGCAAAAAAGTAGAATTCCCCAGACTAGCAGCATTGAAACGCAGCAAAGCCAGAAGTCACTGCTTACTGACCTTCGGATTTGAAGCGGTGATCTTGATAGTGATTTGAGTGTAGATGTAACAATTAAAACTTAAGGCTACGCCATTAAGAGGCGACTACCGACAAGTTAAAGCCAGCCCCGAAAATCTTTAACCTTCGCTTAAAAGGCGATCGCTCCCTCAGTACACCACCTGCCAAACCCGCAATGTATTGTCTGCGCTGGCGCTGACTAATCGTTTGCTGTCCGCAGTAAAGGCGATCGAATTGACCGCATCGGCGTGACCTGTGAGCGTGTCAAACACTTCGCCCGTTGCCATGTTCCAAATTTTGATCGTCGTGTCGCTGCTGCCGCTAGCAAGTAAGCGACCGTTGCGGGAAATGGCGATCGCATTGACTTCTCGGATATGGCCGTTAAACGTTCGCAGCAGTTCGCCCGACTGAAGATTCCACATTCGCAGAGTTTTGTCTTTGCTGCTGCTGGCGATGTATCTGCCGTCTGAGGTGAAGGCGATCGACTGGACGGCGTTCAGGTGGCCGTGCAACACGCGCACCATTTCGCCGTTGCTGATATTCCACAGCTTGACTTTTTGATCGAGTCCGCCTGTTGCCAGTAACGTGCTGTCGGGACTGATGGCGATCGATCGCACCATGCCGATCGTGCCCATCAGCGATCGCAGCGGCGATCCGGTCGGTAGCTGCCACAGTCGGACGCTGCGGTCTTCGCTGGCGCTGGCAAGAATTTGGCCGTTCGGACTGATGGCGATCGCATTCACGTCGCGGGCGTGACCTGTCAAGATGCGTTCTGGTGTGCCATCTTGCACCTTCCAGCAGCGGATTTGGTGGTCGTCGCCGCCGCTCGCTGCCATTGTGCCGTCGGGCGTGATCGCGATCGTATTGACATCGCGAGTGTGGCCGCTCAAGGTGTGCTGAAGCTCTCCGGTCGCGAGATTCCAGATTCTCACCGTGTCATCTAGGCTGCTGCTGGCGGCGATCGGCGCGGTGGAACTGAGCGCCACGCCCGTCACCCAAGAAGTATGGCCTGCCAAAATCATCAGGCAGCGACGGTCTTTCGATCGCTCGGTCCCTGTCGATCGCGGGGGCGAACTGGGCGGACGTGAAGCGGGTCGGCTGGGCGGTGGGGCAGAAGGGAGGCTGGCAGCGGGCGGAACGCTGGGACGATTCGAGACGGGTGGGGCAGGCGGAAAGCTGGGACGACTGGGGGGCGGCGGCGCAGAGATGGGCGGCTTGGGCGGGGCGGAAATGGGCGGCGAAGATGTGGGAGTGAATCGGCGCGAAGCGGGGCGGAAGGAATCGGCATTGAGATCGCGCATCACTTCATCGGCAGACTGGTAGCGCTCTCCGACCAAATCTTTTAGCATTCGATCGAGAATTTCGGCAAACTGATCGCTGACGTGAGTGCCGCGCTGAAGCAAATGTTCGCGCCAAATCCAGCGGCCATTCAGCGGGTCGTACAGGTTATCCGGCTTGGTGTCGGTCATCAGGTGCAGGCAAGTTGCGCCCAAGCTGTAGATGTCGCTGGCCGGATAAGCGCGTCCGCTGCGAAACTGCTCGATCGGGGAATAGCCCTCAGTTCCGATCCGAGTTCCGGGCGTGGTGGAGTCCTCGTCATCGACAAGTTTGGCAACGCCGAAGTCGATCAGCATCAGGCGATCGTCCTGCTGCCTGCGGAGAACGTTGACGGGCGTGATGTCGCGGTGAATCACCTGCCGACTGTGAACAAATCGCAAAACTGGCAAAACATCCGAGAGGACATCGCGAATTTTGCGTTCGCCAAACACGCCTTCTCTTCGCATCAGTTGCAGCAGATTATCTCCTTCGATGAACTGCTGCACCAGATACAAATATTGGTCTTGCTCGAAATAAGCAAGCAGGGTAGGAATCTGCGGATGTTCGCCCAGTTCATGCAGGCGGACGGCTTCTTGGTTGATAGATAGATCGCTTTTTCCAGCGATTTTGTGCCTTGAATTTGCGGCGAAAACTGCTTGATCACGCAGCGGGCGTTGAGGCGATCGCTATCCACCGCCAGATAGGTGCGTCCGAATCCGCCTTGACCGAGTTGCTGAATGGCGCGATAGCGACCGCGCAGCGCAACCAGCGGTGATCCGCAGGCTTGGCAAACCGTCGCGCTATCAAGATTAAGGGGTCTGCGGCACTGAGGATTAAGACAGCAAATCATGGTGGTAGCGCACGAAGGCAAAGAATAAAGCCGATGATAATTAAGATTTTATCGGTTTCTTTTGCAAATATGAAATCAAGTGGGCGGGGCAGCATTTTTCACAGCTTGCCGAAATCCCAGCACGATCAAAATGTTGGAAAGTGTTAAGAAAAACTCGGCTCCGCCATGCAGAAAATCGACGTTTGCCAGCACTTCACCATAAACTCGCTGTGCATAAAGCCCGATCGGAATCGTGACGGCAACAAATACCAAGGTCATGTAAAAACCGACGATCGCCAATTTCGGGGCTTGACCCGATCGCGTCAAAAACCACAGAAATCCCAAATAGGGAAACAGTGAAAGCGCAAATAAAGTTTCTTTTGACATATAGGCAAACGCTAATTCGTTTTAGGGGTAACTGTTTCCGTCGAATTGATTTGGCGCGATCGATCCCAAATCCGCCAGCCCGCCCAGCACAGCGCACAGTTGCCGATCAGCGTTGTCGCCGCTTGCAGCGTCACCAGCCAGTTGAGGCTCGGCGCATTGTCGAAATAATGCCAAGTACAGGCACACATGGCGCTAATTAGCAGGGGCAGCATGGCGATCGACAAATTTCGCCAAGCGGGAAGCTTGTATCGATCCGCAAACGTCCAGATTAGCCAAATTGCGGCGATCCATTCGATCACGCTGGAAATGTGAATTACCCAGGTTGGAATTGTCAAAACATGCATCAGTAAAATCCAACAATTTCGATCTTCATTCCATCCTAGAATTTTAAGGCGATTCGGGGAAATGGCGATTTGTAGAAATATTGGTGGAAATATTGGTGGAAATGCAGATGAGAGCGGTGCTGTGTGGCTATTACGGCAAGGGGAACGGCGGTGATGAAGCGCTGTTGGCTTCACTGCTGCAAATGCTGCCCGATGCGATCGAACCGATCGTCCTCTCCGGCAATCCCGCCCAAACGCAAATTGATTATGGCGTGGAAGCGATCGATCGGATGAGTCCGATTGCAGTGGTGAAGGCGCTGAAGCGATCCCAACTGTTCATTTGGGGCGGCGGAAGTCTGATGCAGGACACGACCAGCGCCCTCAGCCCGCTCTACTACGGCGGCTTGATGCGACTGGCGCAGCAGATGGGGCTGAAAACGATCGCTTGGGCGCAAGGGATTGGGCCGCTAAAGCGCGATCGAACGCGCTGGCTGGCGCGTCAAACTTTTGCCAACTGTACCGCTGTGAGTGTGCGCGATTCGGGTTCTGCGGCTCTACTGAACGAGTGGAAGATTGAGTTTACGATCGCCCCTGATCCAGTTTGGGCACTCGAATCCGCCTCAGTTCCCGGCCTGTGGGATCTCCCTGCGCCGCGTGTCGCCGTGTCGCTGCGTCCACATTCTGCTCTGACGGACGATCGCTTGTCTCGCCTGAGCCGCGCCCTCCAGGACTTTCAGCAGGCGACCCAAACCTGCATTTTGCTGATTCCGTTTCAGGCCAGTCAGGATTTGGCGATCGCCCAAACGCTCCAATCCCAAATTCCCAACAGCCACATTCTCAGCCTCAGCAATCCGCAGCAGCTAAAAGGCGTGTTTCAAGGCGTCGAAATGGCGATCGCGATGCGGCTACACGGCTTGATTATGGCCGCTGCCGCCGAATGTCGCTGCTTTGCGATCAGCTATGACCCGAAGGTCAAGCAACTGATGCAGCAGCTAGACTTGCCCGGATGGTCGATCGATGCGCTGCCTGCTGATGCCGACGAAATGACTTCAATCTGGCTCGATCAGTACGCGAATGGTGATGCGCTGTCGCTCGATCAGATTGGTTCGCTGGTCGATCGCGCTCAGATGCATGGAGAAGTGATCAAGCAGGCGATCGCCTAACTGCAACCGTAAACGTAAGGCTGACCTCCCAAACAGTGATGTTCGTTGCTGCTTTTAAGCGCTTTGCATCATTCTGCTAATGGAGGCGCTTGAGAAAGTTTTCTGCATTGTTCAAATCAAGTGTTGTTCAAATCAAGTGTTGTTGAGCAGTTCAAAAGTGAGGAAGGCTTGACATCGATCGCCCGCTGCTCGATCGCTCCTCACAAAGTAATAAAGTAGAATTTTGATTTTCGTGGGTATCCGGCCTGCAAATGGCGACTTTTGCCTGCGCGTGGCGATGCCGTGTCTATCTGCAAAAATTACTAGTTTGAGGGGCAACCAAGCCGCAACTCAAGATCGCTTCTTCAAGGTTGTACTCCTTACGCAGTTGCCATTTCAGTATTTGTACTGGAGGCTGGCTCAAATCGCAGCACAATGATCTGGTCAGAGCGTAAACCTAAAGACTCGTAGGTGCGACCGTTACGATCGCTAAACTCAACCTCAAACGCTGTACCGTTCGCGAGTATTTCAACCACTGTCCCAACCTGCCCACGCCACAAATTGTATTGGGGAAGGTCAACAATTAAGGCAACAACATCTAAAAACTTGACTAAATTGTTTACCATGCTAATGACTCTCACAAACTACAAAGGATAGCAAGTTGTTAATTTTGGAATCTCCAAGTTGAACTCAATGATCCAGCCGCTCCGAAGGATTGCACTTCTATTTTGCCATTCGATCGCAAAATCTAGAACGTAGCGCTGCCCAAACTCATCTTGTCTCCCCAATCGAACTTCATGTGTTTTCACGGCTTCAAGCAGAATTTGGCGCAATTCTTCAGCATTGTCAGCCGTCATTCCCAAAATTGACGAAAAAAGCCGCGCCTTGTGCTTACCGTCATCATGTTCTAGATTGAGGCAGTAATCTCGAAGTTTACGAATATCAACAACCGCATTCTCTGCATTAGGAATAAGCATAAGAAAAAGGCAAATAAAGACATTAACGTTTTCGAGTACCCTCCGCAGATGGCTACTTACTGATGTGTATACTCGCGTACTAGCTGTTTAAATTTCTCATCATCGCGAATGGGGTTGAGGAAACGGTTAGACAGTATATCCTTATTTACGCTTGAGGGGTCTAGACTTATAGCTTTTCGGAAATTTTCAACGGCCAAGTCTGAGTTTTTTAGAGTTGCATAATGGAACGCTAGATTCTGGTAGGCTTGCGGTTTGTCAGGTGCAAGCTCTATTGCTCTATTAACAGAAGCTTCAACTTCATCATGCCTTCCTAGCATATCGAGCGGAAAACTTCGATTGACCCAAGGATCGTAGTAGGTTGGATCAATTTCAATGGATTTATCAAAACAATCTAATGCCTCTTGATAGCGCTCTAATTTACCAAGAGCGAGCGCTTTTCCGTTCCAAACATTTGCATCATCAGGACGGATTTCTGTAGTCTTATTATAAGCATTAAGAGCTTCATCATACCTTCCCAATTGCCTTAGCGTTCTACCTTTTCCAAGCCAAGCTTCAAAGCTTGAGGGCTGCATCTGAATTGCTTTGTCATATGAACTCAATGCTTCTGAATAATTACCTCCAGCTAAAAAGCCATCACCCTGAACAATATAATCGCTTGCTGTTGACAATAGCTGGGGTTCCACAGCTTGCAAAGATTCAAGCTGTTTGGATAGTTCTTTAATTTGCTGTTTTGTCGTGGGCGATACAATTTCTTCTTCTGATGTAGGAATGATTGCTGAAAGCTGCTTGATGATGATTTCTCTTCGATCCAGTAGATTCTGAAGCTCGACCATTCTTCGCTTTGCGGATTCTAGTTGTTGCCTTAACTCTAGTTCAATATCTGAAACTAATCGATCGAGAATGCTACGACGCAGTAAGAATAAGGTGAAACCTGTGATGATAGGAATTGCAATCAACAGGGAAATTAGGAGATTTAGTAAGGCAAGCGTCCATCCAAAAGTATTGTTTACTTCAGATTCAATCAGTTCATGAATTTCTTCTTTTTCTTTAATGGCTCTTTCAACTTCTTCTTGGATTTGATTGGGTGCGCTTGAGTTGGCTTGAAGAATTGGTAATTGAACGGCAGATAAAAAAGATAATGATTCTTGTTGGGCAGTAACTACTTCTGTTGTTGAAAGTAGTATAGGTAAAACGACAAAAATCTTGTACCCAGATTTCATTATTTGGCCTAATTAGAACTTTCTGTATATTATGCTGCTTAAGGCGCGAGAGCCGAGGCTTTCCATTTGTTTTTAAGTTGAGTTGGGCTGAGCGCTTCAAAAGTGAGGAAGGCTTAACAGTCGATCGCCTGCTGCTCGATCGCCCCTCACAAAGTAATAGAATGGGATCTTGATTTTCGTGGGTATCCGGCCTGCACAAGGCGACTTTTGCCTGCGCGTGGCGATGCCGTGTCTATCTACCCAACGCGACAGGAATTTTTATGAGCGCTCCGATTCGGATTTTGATGTGTTCGCCCGATCATTACGACGTGGACTACGTGATCAATCCCTGGATGGAAGGGAATATTCACAAGTCTTCACGCGATCGCGCAGCCGAACAGTGGGACAAGCTGCACTTTATTTTGAAAGATCTGGCCGCTGTAGATTTGGTTAAGCCGCAACTCGGCGTACCCGACATGGTATTTACCGCAAATGCGGGCTTGGTGTTGGGCAACAACGTAGTTCTGAGTCGCTTCTATCACAAAGAGCGGCAGGGCGAAGAGCCGTTTTTCAAGGCGTGGTTTGAGCAGCAGGGCTATACGGTGTTTGAACTGCCCAAAGATTTGCCGTTTGAAGGGGCGGGCGATGCCCTACTCGATCGCGAAGGTCGCTGGCTGTGGGCGGGTTACGGCTTTCGATCGGAACTCGATTCGCATCCCTATCTGGCAAAGTGGCTGGATATTGAAGTGCTGTCACTGCGCTTGATGGACGATCGCTTCTACCACCTTGATACCTGCTTTTGTCCCCTCGCGGACGGCTACTTGCTGTACTATCCGCCTGCCTTTGATGCCTACTCGAATCGCTTAATCGAGATGCGCGTCCCGGAAGCCAAACGAATCGCGGTGGCTGAAACAGATGCGGTGAATTTTGCGTGTAATGCCGTCAATGTCGATCGCACGATCGTGATGAATCAGGCCAGCGACGACCTGAAGCAGCGCTTGGCGAACGTCGGCTTTGAAATCATCGAAACGCCCCTGACCGAATTTTTGAAAGCGGGCGGCGCGGCGAAGTGCTTAACCTTGCGCGTCACGGAACCTGTGCAGGCGGAAGTTCATGCCGCAGCGACGGTCGAATCTCGCGTCATTCAGCTTCAAGGACATTTGCTCGATTCGGGCATTGTCAACCGTGCCCTCGATTTGATTATTGAAGGCGGCGGCAGCTTCCAAGTGCTGAACTTTAACTTGGGCGAACAGCGACAAAGCACGTCATCCGCAGAAGTGAAGGTGACGGCTCCCTCTCGCGATGTGATGGAAGCGATCATGTCGCAACTGATCGAGATGGGCGCGGTTGCCCTGCCGCAAGAAGTTTCGGACTGCACCTTGGAAATTGCGCCCAAGGCCGGAGTTGCGCCGGATGATTTCTACGTGACGACGATCTATCCGACTGAAATTTTGGTGAAAAATCAGTGGGTGCGCGTCCAAAATCAGCGGATGGACGGGGCGATCGTCGTCTCGGAAACCCCCAACGGCTTGACGGCTCGCTGTAGCCTCTTGCGCGATTTGGCCGAGGGCGATCGCGTCGTTGTCGGGACGATCGGCATCCGCACCGTCCGCAAGCCGGAATCTCGCAATCCGCAGCCCACACAGGAATTCAGCTTCATGGGCGCGGGCGTGTCGAGCGAACGGCGCGTCGAACTGGTTGTGGAGCAGATTGCCTGGGAACTGCGGAAGATTCGCGATCAGGGCGGCAAAGTCGTCGTGACGGCTGGCCCCGTTGTGATTCATACAGGAGGCGGCGAACATTTGTCGCATCTGATTCGCGAGGGCTACGTGCAGGCTCTACTAGGCGGCAATGCGATCGCCGTTCACGACATCGAGCAGTCGATGATGGGCACGTCCTTGGGCATGGACATGAAGCGCGGCGTTTCCGTCCGAGGCGGGCATCGTCACCACCTGAAGGCGATCAACACGGTGCGGCGCTATGGCAGCATTGCCGAGGCGGTACATCAGGGCGTGATCACGGGCGGCATTTTTTACGAGTGTGTGCAGAAGAACATTCCGTTCTCGCTGGCCGGATCGATTCGCGATGATGGCCCCTTGCCGGATACGCAAATGGATTTGATTCAGGCGCAGTCCGACTATGCTCGCCTGATTGAAGGCGCAGACATGATCTTGATGCTCTCGTCGATGCTGCACTCGATCGGCGTGGGCAACATGACTCCGGCAGGCGTGAAAATGGTCTGCGTCGATATCAATCCCGCTGTGGTAACGAAGCTGAGCGATCGCGGCTCAGTCGAATCGGTCGGCGTGGTTACGGACGTGGGCTTGTTCCTCAGCCTGTTGATCCAGCAGCTTAGCCGCCTGACCAGTCGCTATGAGGCCGCTGTGGTGCGATAGGCGATCGCCAACCGTCCAGTTAAGCAAAGCGCAAGGTCAACCTGAAGAGATGCTTGCGCTTTGCTTAATTTTTATTCTGTAAAGAGAATATTTGCTAGTCTGTTGAAGAGGCGAGTGGAGCGGCGATCGCGACTGCCTGGATAATGACTACCCAGACTCGCGACCGGATGTACTAAAGTCAATGTGTGGCGGACAACAGACTGGCGAATGTTTCAAAGCGAGAATGGGTTTAGCGGAACATGGGTTTAACCGCTAACTCCAAAACGTCCATAGAGTGAAATCAATTCTAAAAATCAATTACCGCTAGAGACCCAACTTCTTTGTAATTATTTAGTGACTTTTGTTACTTTTTTTAATATAATTCTGGAGTGATTAGCGTAAAAATAAAAAGTATTTAGTATACCTCACTACAACTTCTAATTTGATGGGGATGTGACCTCTCCCAAGGCAGCACTCAGCGCAATCCACTGCGTAAGGCGCTTCAAAGTAGCACACTTGAACTAAAACAAGACAGAGGGCAGATTATGATTCAGTCAGTACAATACTCCATGCAATCTATTCAAGACGAAGCACGACAGCTTGTGCAGCAAGGCGTGGTCAGCCGCAATCAGCCGATCTACGTGCTTTGCCAATATATTCCCGCTCGCGAATGGGCTTCGGTCGAGTGCGAACTGGAAAAAGTAGCTACCTCTTGCGCGATCGCATTGGCGATCTGCTCGGTCGCGAAGATTGGGAAAACGACTAATCGCTGATGTTGGCCTCAGACCGATCGACCTCCGCTGCACTTGCGTCGATCGGTCTGACGCTCTCCGCTTTGAGCTTTGCAGCGTTAAGAATTTTCCAGGTACGAGTTCAAATCTTCAATCAGGCGAGTCAGTTCTGCCTCGGTCGTCAGACGGATTCGATCGTCCCGCAGGGTAATCAGAACTTTGGCGGCAAACGGACTCGGCCAAATGTTCGGATTGCAAAAAATCTCCAAAAACACCTCGCCCGTGTGCTGATACTGCATCGACTGCTGGGGCGCAGGTTTGCCGCTAGGCTTGGTGGCGACGGCTTTGAGCGACTGCATGAGGCTGGCGATCGCACCCTGCAAATCTCGTGCGGCTTCGGGCGAAAAGCTGAAGGAAACTGAGCCTTCTACTAAATTGAGTCGAAATTGAGTCATTACAGATGCGTTGTCTAGGCTGACTCCATGATACGGGCTAGGGGTTAGAGGCGATCGGGACTCTTTGATTGGCTGGGGGCGATCGCACCAAGCCTTGTTCAAGCACAAAATTCAAGTCACCAGAAACGATCGCTCGGCAACGACAATCACTTCGTTGGAATCTTTGAGGGCGATCGGACGGCTCCATTCGCTGCCGCTAATGAAGTTCAAGCGGTGCATGACGTGAATGGCGACCTGAATCGCTTTGGGTTCTCCGGTCAGCAAGAATTTGACGGACTCGTGACGGAAACCCGAATCTTGTGAAGAATTGGCAGGCGGATCGACTGGAGGGGTTGCCCCTCCGTTTTCGTTGAAGCTCATTACGAATACCAAATAGTTGACGCTTTTAAATTTATAGTAGCCTTCTGGTATTCGTCAACTAGCTGGTAATCTATTGTTGACTCCTCTTCGTCTGACACGATTGCGGAATGGGAAAAGCAGGTCAGGCGTTGAAGCGAATTCTAGAAGAATACGAAATCAGTCAGTACAGCTTGGCAAAGGCGCTTGAGATCGAACGGACTAACATCTATCGCTGGGTGCGCGAGCTTCGCGATCCAACAGGCGAAACGCTGGTAGAAATTGTTAGAGCGCTTCGAGACATCAACCCGATCGCCGCTGAGAAATTTGTGCAGCTTTATCTGGGTGATGTGGCGCAAGGAAAGGAATCGATCGATCCGCAGAGCGATACGGTTCGGCAAATTGATTCCCCAGATTGATTCGGCTTTTTCTTCGTCTCGCCAAAATGACGGTAAACCTTACCGAAAAGCCGTCATGCATCCTGGATGATCATTGCCGCCGTCACGTTTCTCGTCGCCTTGGGCGGCTTCGCCATTCGACCCCGCGATCTGAAATGGGGCGCAAAGCTCGATCGCCCCCGCTGGCTCGTCTTTGAACCTGCCATTCCGCTGATTTGGACAGTTGTTTTCACCTGCGGCGCAATTTCCGCCAATCAGGTGTGGAGCCACGATCCGGGCAGCACCAAAACCTGGCTGCTGATGACGATCTACTTACTTCTTGAAGTGATTACCACAGCTTACATTCCGGCCACGCTCCGCACCCGCAGCCTCGCCATCGGCACGATTTTGGGCGCGATCGGTCTGCTCACCGGAATCGGACTGGCGATCGCCGTTTGGCCGACTGCCCACAGCGCTACGTGGCTACTGATTCCCTACCTGCTCTGGAGTCCGATCGGTACGCTCACCACACGCCAAATGATCGATCTCAACCCCGATGCGGCCTAAAACAGCGGCAGTGAACTCCTAACTTCCGAATTGCGATCGCACTTGAAATATAGTTGAAAGACACGCGATCGCAAAGCAGTTATGGAATGGTTTGTTGTTGGATATTTGTTGCTGCTTGGAATGATTGGCTTTTATTCCTGGCTGTTGTTTCGCACGTTTAAACAGACGAAACAAGAAAACGTGATGTATCGCCACGCGATCGATCGGCAGCTAAAGATTCTTTCTTTTCCGCATTTGTATTGCGATATGCAGGCCGATGACGATACCAACTTTAAGCTGGAATTATTTAATGTAGGCAGCGTGGCCGCGCATGATTTACACCTGAGTTTTATTGCGGCCTATACCGAAGAAAGCATCGATATTCCTAACTTTATGCGATCGCACATTCAGCCACGCCATCGCAAAATTCCGCTTCAGGTCGATAAAGTTGGATATTACGGATTACGCAGCAGTTCGCGCTGTGCAATTTTGCCGTTTCAAAACGTTTATCAATCGCGCTGAGCTTGCCGTTGCGTCCGGTTGATTTGTATGCGCTGATTCAGTTTCGCGACATTTTAGGCGGCAATTACTATCAGGTCTATTGCTTTTCTGCCCTGGATGAAAAAGGCGGCTATCGGGCAAATATTTTGGAGCCGCAAAGTGCAGAATCGATCGATCGCCTGCATTTTTACGACCTCGAAGATGTCAACTTAACAACGCCACGATCGCCGCTGCCGTTTGCCGTCGATGACTTTATTGATCTGTGGAATCATTCGATCGCGCTGCGTACCACAAACCTCTATGCTGAAGCAGCCGATCAGCTTCACGAGATGCGCGATGTGTCCTAGCTATCGCCGCGCCACTATCAACATCAAACAGGTGAATTTTTTCGGGCGCGATCGACAGCCAGAGCCTTTCGCCCACGAAGATCGATCCGGTTTGATTCTGGCCTGTAATTCTGTTCGATCTTTTGAGACATTGATGAGTACAAGTGGTCAGCTTAACAGCGGTACTCTAGGAGGAGTAAATCTGAAACTCGCTCTGTATTTCGATCGAGCCTGAAGTAACGCAAATTGAGTAGGAAATTTGGAAACTGAGTCTCAACTCTAGGTAAAGCAAGCGCTTTCAGCTTTCACTAAAATTTTTCTTTCCCAGAGTGATGAAACAGGGATCATTCAAAAAGTTGAAAGATAACAACTCGCTAAACTTCTCGTGAGAATTGATCATAGTACAAACGATGCGATCGCTCGACCATTTTACCAATCAACTCGCGTCAGCAATCGAAACAGCACGGCTCGTTTTGTTTCCAGCGTTTTGTAGCCAACTTGGTCAAACAAAACCACCACTTTGTCATCTTCGTAGCGCATCACCAAACCTTCGCCCCATTCCTTGTGCGCGACGCGGCCATTGAGCGGAAAAGGCTGATAGTCGGATGTATTTTCGCGGCTGATTCCGGCTTTGCAGTTGTCGCAGTTTTCGCACAGTTGCGGATATTCCTCACCGAAATAGTTGAGCAGATATTGGCGGCGACAGTTGCGAACTTCGGCATAGCCACGCATCATTTCCAGACGCGATCGCTCAAACTTTTGTTGGCGTTCTTGGGCTTCTAGGGCAAGGGCGATCGCTTCCTCCTTCTCTGGCGCGTCGTCCACAGCCAAAAATTCCCCGGTTGGCAAAGCTTCCACCACGCCCAAATCGCTGAGTCGGTTCAGAGCAGTT
>JAAUTJ010000555.1 GCA_012031475.1 Leptolyngbyaceae cyanobacterium SM1_3_5
GTTTTGCGATCGGTGCAGGTGCGATCGAAGCTGGTCGCGCCCGATCGTCGTGCGGCGCAGCTTTGGGGCTTGCTGATCGCGCATGACTGCCAGCAGCCGCGCTCGTGGTCGCAGGCCGATCGCGATTTCCTCAGACAAGGCGGCGAATATCTGGCAGTGGCAATCGCTCAAACTGCGATCGTGCTGTTCACGCCCAGCCTGGAAGAAGCCCTGATTGCCGCAGAGTCGGCCAGCCGCGCCAAAAGCGAATTTCTTGCCAACATCAGCCACGAACTGCGGACGCCGTTGACCACTGTGATCGGCATGTCGGCCACGTTGCTGCGCTGGTCGATCGGGGAACTGAATGCGCGGCAGCGGCAGTATTTGCAGACGATTCACGACAGCGGCGATCGCCTGCTGCAACTGATCAACGACATTCTTGACCTGTCGCAGGTGGAGTCGGGCAGAGCGGTTTTGAGCCTGAGCGATTTTTCGCTGACGCATCTAGCGCATGCAGAGTTTGCAGCTTATGCAGGACAGCGCGATCGCCAGCAAAGTTGCGCTGAAGCTGGATTCGACGATTCAGCCCCAGTGGGATTGCTGCCGCGCCGATCCGCGTCGGGTGCAGCAAATTTTGCTGAATCTGCTCAGCAACGCGATTAAGTTCACGCCTGCTGGAGGTCGGGTGACGCTGCGCCTGTTTGCCGATGAGCGGATGGTGATGCTGCAAGTGCAAGACACAAGGCATTGGCATTGCCGAAACGCAAAAGTCGCTGCTGTTTCACAAATTTCAGCAGCTTGATAGCTCCTATGAGCGGCAATACACCGGGGCGGGCGTGGGACTTGCACTCACCAAGCAGCTTGTTGAACTGCACGGCGGTTCGATCGCCGTTGAATCGACGTTGGGCGTTGGGTCGGTGTTTACGGTTCGCCTGCCGCGATCGATCGCGAAACAGGCGGCGGAACCCAGCAAAAGCCCAATTGTTGCCAGTCGAATTGTCCTGATCGAAACGCACGAAGAAACCGCTGAACTGATCTGCGATTTGCTGACGGCTGCTGAATATCAGGTGATCTGGCTGCTGGATGGAGCCAGCGCGATCGAACAAATTGAAATTCTTCAGTCCGATCGCCGTGATCGCCGCAGAGCAGGCAGCAGGAATCGAGGGCGATCGCTTGATTACGACGCTTCGGCAAAATCCGCTAACCAAATCGATCAAGACAATTTTGCTCAGCAGCGATTCGCCTCCCAGCACGTCAGCCGATTTGCAGTTGAGCAAACCGATCGCCCCTGACCAGCTTTTGCAAAGCGTGATTAATTTGACGACAGCGGCACAATTGGCTTGAAGGATTGGCGATCGGCAAAGGCACCCACAAACGCTTCTTGTTCAGCCGTTTCGATCGTACCCGGACGCGATCGCCGCACCAGTTGAAAAGCCGCTTCGGGCGTTGATCCCAGTGAAACCAAGCAAGACGCTGCCACCAGTCCGCTGCGTCCCAATCCGGCTTTGCAGTGAATCACGATCGTTTTTCCCTCAGTCGCCGCTGCGAGAATATCCTGCACCAGCAGCGCAAACTGATCGATCGATCGCGGCACACCAAAATCGGGGATCGGAAAGTGGCGAACCTGCATTCCTCGCGCTTCGGCCTGCTCGAACAAATCAGGAATTTGCAGCAGTTCCAGTTCATGCGCTTCAATCAGCGAAACCAGCCAGTTTGGTTGATAGCAGTCGCGCAGGCGATCGAGGTCGATCGCCAAGTCGCGCTGCCAGTGTGCCGTCATGCCCTGGTTACGCTTGCCAGGAGCCAGCGTCATGCCAATGCGACCCGCGATCGGAACGGGCGTGATCAAAAAATCAACGAACAGCGGATGAGAGTCGGAAGTGGCGATCGGCAGCACAAGTTAAGAAAATTGAAGGATTGGTCACATTCTGGCAAACCCTGAGTGGAATGACATAAGGCAGAGGGGTGTCGGGGGTCGGGTGTTCCCCAAACCTTCTGCCTCCTGCCTCCTGCCCTCTGCCTCATGCAAAATCTGCATGGATTCAATCGATCGCACCGATCGCAACTAATGATTGTCATGTATATTACCTTTTGGTTTCGACATCGATCGCTATGATGGCGATGCCACAGGTTATGCAGCTTGCCCAAACCGGAATTGAAGGAACGTTTCATGCAGATTAAAGACATTATCGCCAGCGAAGTGCTTGACTCGCGAGGCAATCCGACCGTTGAAGCGCAGGTAATTCTCGAAAATGGCATCAGCGGCTCAGCGATCGTTCCTTCTGGCGCATCGACCGGAGAAAAAGAAGCCGTTGAACTGCGCGACGGTGACAAGCAGCGCTATGGCGGCAAAGGCGTCCTCAAAGCCGTCGAGAATGTGAATCGCAAGCTGGCGGGCGAACTGATCGGCATGGACGTGACCGAACAGCGGGCGATCGATCAGCGGATGATTGCGATCGACGGAACGCCCAACAAAGCCGCGATCGGGCAAACGCAATTCTCGCCGTTTCGCTGGCCGCTGCCCGCACTGCTGCAACTGCCCTGAAGCTGCCGCTCTATCGCTATTTGGGCGGCACCAATGCGGCCTTGCTTCCGGTTCCCTGCCTGAACGTGATCAACGGTGGCGCTCATGCCGATAACAACGTGGACTTTCAGGAATTCATGATCGCCCCGCACAATGCGCCGACGTTTGCCGAAGCGATTCGCAAAGGACTGGAAACTTTTCACGCGCTCAAATCGATTCTGCACGACAAAGGCTACAGTACGGGAGTCGGTGACGAAGGCGGCTTTGCTCCAAATTTGAAATCGAACGAAGAAGCGATCGAGGTCATCCTGGAAGCGATTACCAAAGCCGGATACAAGCCCGGAGACGACATTTCGATCTGCCTCGATCCGGCCACAAGCGAACTCTGGCGCGACGGCAAATACTTGTTCTACAAATCCGACCAGTCCACGAAAACGCCGCAGGAAATGGCGGATCTGTGGGCAAGCTGGGCGCGGCAATATCCGATCGTCTCGATCGAAGACGGCATGGGCGAAAACGATACCGAGGGCTGGAAGATTCTGACCGAGGCGATCGGCTCGACAGTTGAACTCGTCGGAGATGACTTGTTCTGCACCAACGCCAAAATTCTCCAGGAAGGCATCGACGCCGGAATCGCCAATTCGGTTCTGATCAAAGTCAACCAAATCGGCACGTTAACCGAAACCCTGGACACGATCGAACTTGCCCGCCGCCACAACTACAAATATTTCGTCTCGCATCGATCGGGCGAATCCGAAGATACGACGATCGCGGATCTTGCCGTTGCCACCGCAGCCGGACAAATCAAAACCGGGTCAGGCTGTCGCGGCGAACGAGTCGCCAAGTTCAATCAGCTTTTGCGAATCGAACGGCAATTGGGCAGCGCCGCCCAGTTCGCAGGCAAACGAGCATTCGCCTAGCGCGTCTAGAAGGGGCGGGCTGCGTGGCGATCGGTGGACAGCCCCCTAAAGCCCCCACAAGTGGCGCGACAGATGCAATTTCAAGCCGCTGATAAACTGCCGTAATTTCGCTTTGGTGCTGGTTCTCAAACGCAGCTTGCCCCACCACCAAGCTTGCTTTAACTGAAACACCCCTAGTAGAAACACCCATGAGAGATAGCGTCGCCCAGCCCCACGACGATGATCAAGAATCGTTTGCAGCGCTTCAATTAAGGTCATGCTTGAGTGGGGAAAGTGGTTTCCTAAATCGCCTTTTCACCTAGCTTAATCTTTCTCCTGCTAGAAGAAATCAACCCTACTTTTCCCTGGGGAGAAGGGGAACCAAACCAGCCCTACAATCCTCTCCCC
>JAAUTJ010000556.1 GCA_012031475.1 Leptolyngbyaceae cyanobacterium SM1_3_5
GGGTGAGGGCAAGTTTAAGCTGAAGCTAGCTGCCGATCACGTACTTCTGCCATTCTTGGTGCAGTCCGCTCTTGATATGTTTGGTGGCTTCAAAGTAAAGGCCGCTGTGAGGCTTGTGGGGCGCGTGTCTTAGCGGCATATTGGCTTCTTTAGGAGTGCGGCTGCCTTTTTTGACGTTGCAGCGGACGCAGGCCGTCACCATATTTTCCCAGGAATCTTCGCCGCCTCTCGATCGCGGAATCACGTGGTCTAGCGTCAGTTCGTCGCCCGTGTAGCCGCAGTATTGGCAGGAGTGGCTGTCGCGTGGAGAATGTTGCGACGGGTCAGCGGAATTTCCTTGTACGGCACTCGGACATAGTGACGTAGCCGGATCACAGTGGCAGCGGCAGTTCGGAATACACAATTTTGCCGTTGTGTTCGAACCTGCTCTGCCTTTCCCTTAATTAACAGGACAATCGCACGCCGCCAGCTCGTAATGTTGAGCGGTTCATAGGAGGCGTTTAGCACCAGAACCTTACCCATGCGTTGTAGAGAAAAGGGATTTCGCTCATGCTAGCACAGGAAATCGGCTGGCGGGGGTTGCCAGATCACAGCGCCTCACGATATTAAGAAGCAAGCCTTGCGGCTCGGTGTGGAGTGTGTGGAGTGTGGCGTTATGTTGATTTGGGAATCGAGTTCAAGCGTCAAGGCGATGCGGCGCGATCGCGCCTGGGTCGAGATTGATTTGCAGGCAGTGGCGCACAACGTCCGCCAGATTCGATCGCTGCTGTCGCCGAAAACCGAATTGATGGCCGTTGTCAAAGCGGATGCCTACGGACATGGGGCAGTGACGATCGCCCGCACCGTCCTTCAGCAGGGCGCAACCTGGCTGGGTGTTGCCACGATCCCGGAAGGAATTGAACTGCGCGAAGCCGGAATCGATGCGCCGATTTTGCTGCTGGGGGCAACCAATACGCCCGATCAGGTGCGAGCGATCGCCCGCTGGCAGCTTCAGCCGACGATCTGCACCCCCAAACAGGCATTGATTTTGCGGAAACCCTGACGCAGCCGATCCCCGTGCATCTCAAGCTGGATACGGGAATGTCGCGGCTGGGTGCGCCTTGGCAAGAAGCGGTCGCGTTTGCACAACTGGCAAGTCGATCGCCCCATCTGCAACTCGCCAGCGTCTACTCTCACTTGGCGACGGCAGACGACCCCGATCCGACAATCATGCGGCGGCAGCAGCAGCGCTATGAGCAGGCGATCGTCGCCCTCCGTCAAGCGGGCATTCAGCCGCCCCGGTTGCATCTGGCAAATTCTGCCGCCACCCTGAGCGATCGCCGCTTCCACTACGATCTGGTTCGGACGGGACTGGCGATCTACGGTTGCATCCGGCTCCGCATCTGCACGCGATCGACCTTCAGCCCGTCATGCAGATCAAGGCGCGAGTCACGCAGGTGAAGTCGATTTTGGCGGGAACGGGCGTCAGCTATGGACACAAGTTCGTCGCCGATCGCGACTGATGCTGGCAACAGTGGCGATCGGCTATGCGGATGGCGTTCCGCGCAATTTGTCGAATCAGATGGAAGTCTTGGTGCGCGGGGTGCGGGTTCCCCCAAGTCGGGGCGATCACAATGGATCAACTCATGCTCGATGTCAGTCAGATGCCGGATTTGCAAGAAGGCGAAGTGGTGACGCTGCTTGGGCAGGAGGGTCGATCGCGGATTACGGCAGACGATTGGGCGCACAAGCTCGGCACGATTTCCTGGGAAATTCTGTGCAGCTTCAAGCATCGACTGCCGCGCCTGAGCGTCAATTCGTCGATGCGCGGCAGACCGGAATTGGGTGTGGTGGAGCGCTGAACAGCTCATGTGATGACGCTCTGGTACGCGCTAGCTTAAATTTGTAAGACGCCTCTCGGTGAGTGGTGGTTTGGTCTAGCTGTGATTTGGGGTAGAAGCTGATGATGGGTGTTTCCTCGCGATCGTCCTGGCCGCTGTCGATTATGGACAGCTACATTTTGCGCGAATTGCTGCTGCCGTTTTTGTTTGGCGTCGGCGTCTTTTCTTCGCTGGGCGTTTCGGTGGGAGCGCTGTTTGAACTGATTCGCCGCCTCACCGAAGCGGAACTTTCCTTTCCACTCGCTGCCCAAATTTTGCTGCTGCGCCTGCCGCAGTTTGTCGCCTATGCGTTTCCGATGTCGATGCTGCTGGCGGCGCTGATGACCTACAGCCGCTTGTCGAGCGACAGCGAACTGGTGGCGCTCAAGGGCTGCGGGATCAGCGTGGCGCGGTTGATTTTGCCTGCCGTTTGCCTCAGTCTCATCGTCACGGGGATCACGTTTGCGTTTAACGAATTCATCGTGCCTGCGGCAAACTATCAGGCGACGCAGATCTATGAGCGGGCGATCGGTGAGGAAAAGCCGACGTTTCGCGAGAAAAACATTTTCTATCAGGAATTCCAAACCGTCGGGGAAGGAGACGACAAAGAGCGCGAACTCTCGCGATTGTTCTACGCCAAAGAATTCGACGGGCGCACGATGCAAGGCTTAACAATCCTCGACTTTTCACGAGAAGGATTGAGCCAAATCGTCAGCGCCCAAGCCGCCCAGTGGAACGAAACGGATAGCACCTGGGATTTTGTGGACGGCACGATCTATGCCGTGTCTAGCGACGGCTCGTTTCGCAACATTCTCAAGTTCGACCAGCAGCAGTTGCCCTTGCCGCGCACCCCGCTCGACTTTGCCAACGAAGACCGCAACACGGACGAAATGAACATCGCTGAAATCGCTCGCTATCGAGAACTGGTTGCCCAAAGCGGTGATGATGCGAAAGTGCGCCGCCTCAGCGTCCGGATGCAAAACAAGATGGCCTTGCCGTTTGCCTGTCTGACGTTTGGCTTGGTGGGCGGCGTGTTGGGCACAAGGCCGCAGCGAGCCAATCGCGCCACAAGTTTCGCGGTCAGCGTCGTGATGATTTTTGGCTACTACCTGATTTCGGCGGTGACGATGGCGATCGCAGAAACCGGAACGATTTCGCCGTTTTTGGGCGCGTGGCTGCCGAACATCTGCAGCATTCTAGCCGGAATTTTGCTGCTGATGCGCTTTTCGCGCTGAGCTAAGATTAACGCAGCCTTATCTCCAGAACTTCTGATGCCGTTGCTCAAGCAGCCTCAAGGCTGGCGCTATCTCAAAGCGAGACTGCGCCTGCTCAACCGTCCGCAAGCAGTGGGAACGATCGCCGTTTTGCTGGTTTCGGGCGGAGTGCTGATGAATTACTGGCGACGGCAACCCGCTCCGCCAACTGCACCAACCAGAATTCCGGCTGCCTCCACGCCTGCCCCGACTCCGACTGCACCGCTCGCCACTCTGGAGCCGCCCTCAGTTTCGCAGCCGTCTCCCACGCCAGATTCCCCAGTCCGCTCCGAAGCGATCGCCGCACCCACGACGCCAGCCCCTTTGCTTGTCTTGCCGACGCCGAGTTTGCTCAACGAATCTGCGCCAGGTCGATCGATCGATCGACCCCCATCCAGCTTGCCAAATCTCGAAAACTTCGCGCCTGCCAGCCCGACTGCGCCACTTGCTGACCCGCTGCGTCAGGCGATCGCGAGTCCTACTCCCGCCCAAATTGCGCCTTCGATCGCGCCGAGCATTGCGCCCAACATTGCGCCCAACATTGCGCCCCCTGTGCGCCCTTACGCCACATCGCCCCCGCCGGGAACCACAGGCTACATTTTGCCGCCAACGCTCACGCCTAGCCCGAATCTGCCTGCTGCGCCGATCGCGCCTGTGCCGCAAGGAATGCCAAGCCAG
>JAAUTJ010000557.1 GCA_012031475.1 Leptolyngbyaceae cyanobacterium SM1_3_5
CTGCGTATTCATTTCGATTTTGGAAATCCTTTTCTAATTTGCGACCCCTGGCAAATTAGCACCCTGTTTCCCTCAAGAAGAGAGATGTCTTTATGCCTCATGATGATTTAACCCTTGGGCGGTTTGAAAGCCCTGTAATCGTGGAATCTGCTAGAGCCGGATCTGTGCCGGTGACTGAATACCTTACATACTCGCTGCCTGAGCAGATAGCCGGTTTGGAAAAGGCTATACGCCAATCTTTTTTTAATGGCGACTATACTGGTGCTCTCAAGACACTGGCCGGACTGGTCGAATGTGAAGGACTGGAGCCGTATTATACGCTCATCAAGGCCAAGTGCCTGCTGGAGTTGCGGCAGTTTGAAGCTGCTCATGAGCTACTGTCGGCTTTAGCACGCAGAGATCCCTGGTGTGCCGATACCCATTACTTACTTGGGGAACTGAGGCTCTTTGGTAAGCATTATAAGAAGGCGGTTTCATCCTTCTCTTCTTCATGTCAGCTGAAGGCGCCGGTCACCTTATTCAATACGGCTATTCTCTCCTTCCTTGGGCGTGCCATTGCCCTGACGTTCTTGGGGCGGGAAGGCAGCGCCTCCATTGACACCTCCCATGTGGAGCGTCTACGTCCGCTCAAGCATGCTATGACCCGTTACTGGTGCGGAGATATTGATGGCGCCGTAGAAGCATTTGAGAATCTTCCTCTGGGTGTGTGTCGGCTGCCGCAGGCTCGTTTCTTCAAGGGGCTGTTGTTGCAGGCCCAGGGTTTGCATGCAGAAGCCCTGGCTATCTTCCCGGCAGTACCGGCGGCCAGCTACAATGGCTCTCCCACCCTTTTCTTCCGTGCCCTCAGTCATTTTCACATGGGCAATTGGGCTCGTTGTGCATCGGAATGCTCAAGAGTTTTGTCGATGCCGGCCCTTGTGGTATCAATCGAGACATGGCCGGCCACTCAGAGTTTGAGAATTGTCGACATAACAGATGTTCTCAAGCTTCGTGCGGAGTGCTACATCGCCATGCAGAATTTCGATCAGTCCCGCAATGTCGGGACCGCCTTCGACTTCATCACCTTCCGAAACGGCCTGCTTGCTGCTCGACTTGGATTCGCCTTCTTCCATCGACTCTACGACTTGCCGATTTTGCTGAGCGCTTTGCCCAAATTGTGCAGATGACCTTTGTGGCCGCGTTCGGCTTCGTCGCCTGCTTTATTGGTTTCTTCGCCAAGCTGAATTATGACTGCGCCAATTTCCGAGGCTTTTGCCTTCTTGCGACCCAGCAGCTTCTTGAGTTCTTTCAGGTGCGTTGAAATTTCTTCGTAGCCTTCATCGCCGGAGCTTTTGATGGCTGAAATCCACTCGTCGATCGATGCGCTTGCGCCTTCGGGATCGATCGAGGTGACATCGCCGTGCAAAACTTCGATCAGTTCCGAAATATCAGGTGCTTGCTGCTGATTTTCTTGAGTCGATTGGTTGTCGCCGCTCTTAACCATTTTTATCAATCCTGTGTTGCAAAAAATACAAACTGCATAGTTAGCAACAGTAAAAGAGGCACAATTGGATTTCCTCTCTCGATCGAGGCACTTCCAAACTGCGGGTAAATCCCTCGATCGAGAGACGACACTTTTAAGTTTTATTTCAATCAAGCTTTAATTCTCAGAAATCAAAATCGCGATCCGCCCCAAGGCAAAGGCGGCGGCTCGACTTTCGTTAGATCATTGGGCGGGCGATCGGTACTCCACACCCACCAGACGGTTTCGCACTGACACTGATAGAATTCTTGCCACTTGCGGCGATGGTCTTCGGTGAAGACGGGCGATCGACGGTTGATCCAAACCTGCTGAGCTTCGGTTGTCGTGGCGCGACAGGAAGGACAGCAAAAATTGTGGGCATGAACTGCCCCTTGTGTCCAGTTGGGTGGAATCGGAGCAAAGGCATCCATGCGAAATCCTCGTAGCGCTTTCTTCTATTATCAAGGGCGATTTGGAAGTGGCGATCGACCCTGCTTAACAAATCATCACTAGACGCAAGTTCCCTCGTGCATTAGGCTAAAGTCGGTTCGCCTTGTTGAACGTTTGGCCGCTTCATCAGATGCCAATGTTTATTTATTTTGAACCTGGGCTACTTATAGACCGGGAGATTAACTAGACCGAGACACCAACTGCTCACCTCACCCTTCACTTTTGATTTTAGGAAGGCGCAATGAATCTTGAGAGCATTCCCTTAAACGCGATTTCGTTTCTTGGAATCTTTGGACTGTGCGCGATCGCTTGGTTGTTTTCGGAAAATCGCAGCTTCAAATACTTCCCTTGGCGCGTCGTGATCATGGGAATTTTGCTGCAATTGGCATTAGGCGCACTCGTCTTTTCCGTGCCGCTGACTCGCACTTTTCTAGAAATTTTCAGCAGTTTGCTGAACGTCGTCTTTGATGCCGCTGATGCCGGAGCCAGATTTGTCTTTGGCCGCAATATTATTCCCGTTCCCGGTCAAGAATCGGTGCTTTTGTCACCCATCACGCCCGGAGGCAGTTGTGCGCCAAACACTTTAGGAGAAGTCGCACCCGGATTTTGCGGCATTCAGTTGGGCTACATCTTTGCGTTTCGTGCCCTGCCTGCGGTGATTTTCTTCTCCGGCTTCATTGGGCTGCTGTATGCGCTGGGGATCATTCAGTTCATTACGAATATCTTTGCCAAAATCTTCTACTCGGTGATGCGGCTGAGCGGCGCAGAAGCGTTGAGCGGCGCGGCGAATATTTTTGTTGGAATCGAAGCGGCGATCGTCGTCAAGCCCTACCTCGCCAAAATGACCCGCAGCGAACTTTGTGCAATTTTGGCCTGCTGCTTCGGCACGGCGGCATCCTCAACGCTGGCGATCTACGTCAATTTTTTGCGTCCGGTTTTTCCCAACATTTTGGGACACCTCGTTTCCGCTTCGATTCTGGCGATCCCCGCCTGCTTCGTTTTGTCCAAAATTTTGGTTCCCGAAACGGAAGTTCCCCTGACGGCGGGCGGCCTTCCCAGAGAACGCGATTTGCGCGAAGACGATACCGTTCCGGGAGCGCTGCGCGATCGCGTCGCTCAAGCCGTTGACGAAGCCGACTATCAGGACGCAGCAGGCGAAACCGTCGGCGGCGAAGTCATGCAGCGGATGAGTCCCCTTGATGCGGCGATCGTGGGTGCCCTAGACGGCGTGAAAATGGCGGTGGCGATCGCGGCTGTCCTCATCCTGATTCTCGGTTTGGTCTACCTAATCAATCAGCTTTTTGCAGGTCTAGCGAGTTTGCAAAGCTTAAGACCTGAACAATTTGCTGGGTGGGTGCGATTGCTTGTCGTGCCGCTACTACCGCTGCTCAACGGCATTGGAGCAGTTTTCAGTGTTGTTACGCTGCAAAACATCCTTGGTGCGCTGTTTTTGCCGCTGACCGCGCTGACAGGGGTTTCGCTCGATTGGCAAGAGCTTTGGCAGTCTTCGGTGATCATCGGTCGTCGCCTGCTTGAAACGGCGATTCCGCCCTATCAAACCTTGGGTGCGGCGGCAGCGTTGCCTGTGGGAGAGCGAGTGATGAGCGATCGCGCCGTCCTGATCGTCAGCTACGCCCTGTCCGGCTTCGCGCACCTCGCCTCAGTCGGCATCTTCGTCGGCGGAACCTCTGCCCTGATTCCCTCCCGCCGCCGCGAAATATCAGACCTCGGCTGGAAAGCGCTGTTTGTCGGCACATTGGCGACCTACATGATCGCCTGCATCGCCGGAATTTTCGATACGGGCAACGCCAGCATCCTCGGCACACCGCCCCCAC
>JAAUTJ010000558.1 GCA_012031475.1 Leptolyngbyaceae cyanobacterium SM1_3_5
GGGAGGCAGGCTGCGCCGGGGTTGTAACCCGTTTCGAGCGGGTTTTCGCTTTCAGCCCGAATTTTAATTCAGGGGCGGTGTCGCAACGGGGCAAGATTTTTGCTAGAAAAGCCGACGCCCGACGCCCGACATCCGGCTAAGATCAAAGCGATCGATCGCAGGTGAAAGCAATGGGATCACGATTGCGAAGTGCAATTCTCGCGCTGCTTGCCAGTTTTTTCCTTTCGGGCTGCGTTAACTATGACGTGGGCGTGAATTTTTCGAGTCAGACAAGCGGCGAAATTGTTCAACAGATTCGGCTGGGCGAGCAGTTGACCAGCTTCAGCGATGCGGTTGCTCAGGCTTGGCTGCAAAGCATTTCCAAGCGATCGCGCTCACTTGGAGGCCGCACCCGCCGGATTAGTCAGCAAGAACTGCTCGTCAAAATTCCGTTCAACAACGGAGCCGAACTTGCCGAGAAGTTTAACGCTTTCTTTCAGCCTGTGCCGCAGTCGGAAGGCGACGACAAAACGGGCATTCCCGAACTGCAATCGCAACTGCATCTCAGTCAAAACAACTTTTTGCTAATCGAGCGCGATCGCCTCCGGCTGGACGTAGATCTGCGTCCCTTGAGCGTGATTTCTGCCAACGGCAACGTTTTGATTAGTCCGGGCGACCTGCTGACCTTGCAGTTTCGGCTGAATACCCCTTGGGGCGCAAAACAAATCGAGGCAATTGGCGCGGAAGCGCAGCAGCAAGGCAATCAGTTGGTCTGGAAGCTGAAGTCCGGTGCGGAAAATCATCTAGAAGCGGTTTTTTGGGTTCCGAGTTCGCTAGGGATCGGGGCAGTGGCGATCGTCCTGCTTGTCCTCGCTGGCTTTTTGCTTCATGCCCAACTGTTTCCCTCAGCAGGAGTGGAGGCGGATCGATCGAGTTCAACGGTTTAGCAAGCAGAAGGCAGCGTTTCACCTTCTGCCTTAGCTCTTTACTTCAGCGAGTTGCCCACCTGATCGAGCAGTTTGCCAAGCTCTAGGATTTTGGGTGAGACATCATCAGCGGTGCGGCTGGCAGCTTCGCCGGATGCATCTTTGCCAGCAGCAAGGAGGATGTCTGCGATCGCACCTCGATCGCCCATGCTGATCGCGTGCTTAAGCTGTTCGAGATCTCCGACGAGGCGATGGCCTTGAAAATGTTGCTGCCACTTTTCGATGATGCCAAGCGCATCATTGGCCGAAACGGTCGTCAGATCTTGCTCCAAAGTTGAGATAGTCAGGTCAAGATCGCTCTGTAAATCGGGCATGGTTTCCTAGAAATAGATCGAATGTTCCACTCTTGATCGTGCAAAATTCGATCGCGGCGATCGTCTACCCCAAGAAAGACCGCTCGGTTGCTGCAAATTGATGGTTTGAGGGCGATCGCTGAACACTTTGGCCTGAAAATCTGTCAAAATCGCTATTCTAGATTGGCGATCGCGTCCCCCTAAACCCTTCATGTCTATGAAACTCGTCGCAACGCACTGGAAATATCTCAAATACCTGATCTGGTTTGGGCTGGCGCTGATTGTAGCGGGCATCACGGCGGGCTGGGTGGCCGGAAGCTGGGGCATTGCGCCGATCGCTCTGATGATTGCGGGCGGCGTCATTGTCTTGGCATGGCTGGCAATGTCGGGACAAGCGATCGGCAGCTTTTTGGGGCAGCGATCGACGCAGGCCGGAACTAATGCGGTGATTGCCACGATCGCCATGCTGGTGATTTTGGGACTGGTGAATTTCCTTGGGGTTCGCTATGACAAGCGCGTGGACTTCACCGAAAATCAGCTTTTTACCTTGTCGCCGCAGTCGATCGAAGTGGTCGATCGGCTTGAGCAGCCTGTGAAATTGTGGATTTTTGAAGCGGGAACGCCGAACACGCAAGACCGCGAACTGCTGGAAAACTTTCGCCGTCAGAATGACCAGTTTTCCTACGAATATGTTGACCCGCAGGCACAGCCCGGACTGGCGCAGCGCTTTGGCGTTCAGTCGTTTGGCGAGGTGTATCTGGAGTCGGGCGATCGGCGCGAATTTGTCGCTACGATCAATCCCCAGCAGCGACTTTCCGAGCGCAACTTGACTACCGCTTTGGTGCAACTGAACAGCGATCGCCAGCCGAAGGTCTACTTCCTGCAAGGACACGGCGAAAAAACGCTCGACGGGTCGGGAAATGAAAGCGCGTCACAGGCGATCGCGCAACTGGGCGAAGAAAGCTTTGTGGCCGAACCGCTAAATCTGGCAACCAGTCCGAAAGTTCCCGATGACACGAACGTTCTCGTCATTGCGGGACCAAAGCGCGAACTGCTTCCCGCCGAAGTCAGCGCCCTGCAAGACTATTTGAAGCGCAAAAGCGGGCTGATGCTGATGCTCGATCCGCTGACCGAAACCGGACTGAATGATTTGCTGGCAAACTGGGGCGTCGAACTCAGCAATCTCATCGTGCTTGACCCGAATGGCGCGGCAGCGGCGGGCAGTCCCACTGTGGCGATCGTCACCCAGTACGGCGATCACCCGATTACGCGCGAGTTTGGCAATGGCATTTCGCTGTTTTTTGAATGCCCAACCGCTGCAAATCACCGACACCGAAAACGAATCGGAAACGCCGCTGCTGTTCACAAGCGAACAAACGCAGGCGCAAGCGGTGGAAGAAGGCGGCCAGATTCAGTTTGACCCGAACGCGCCGCCTCAAGGCCCAATGGTGATCGGGGCAGCGTTGAGCCGAACCATTTCTGCTGAGAATTCCGCCGCCAATCCCGATCGACCGCCTGCGGAAGCTCGCGTCGTCGTGATCGGCAACTCCAGCTTTGTGGCCGATGGCCTGTCCGACCAACAGCTAAACGGCGATCTATTCCTCAACAGCGTCAACTGGCTCAGTCAAGAAGGCGATCTCACGCTGTCGATTCGTCCCAAAACCGCGATCGATCGCCGGATCACGCTCAACGCTCAGCAGCAGGCGGTTCTCGGCATCGGCTCGGTGTTGGTGCTGCCGCTGATTGGCTTTGGGCTGGCGGCGATCGCGTGGATGCGGCGGCGATAGGAGGCGATCGAATGAAACTACACCCGATGACTTGGACTTTAGTGGCAGTCGCCGGACTGCTGGGCGGATTCGTCTATTTCAGCGAAGTCCGCAACGCCTCACAATCCGAGGAAACCGCAACGCAAGCCGCCTCGCTGTTTGGCTTTGAGGAAAAGCAGGTGCAGCGCTTCCGCGTCCAAACGCGCCTGCACAATTTGCTGTTTGAGCGCGATTCTGCGGGCAAATGGCAGATGCAAGAGCCGGATCAAACGCCTGCCAGCGATGCTTCAGTCGCCTATCTGCTGAATCTGCTGGCAACGCAAGAGCGCGATCGCGTTCCTCACGATCAACCGCGCTGACCAAAACGACTACGGACTTGACCAGCCGATCGCCACGATTTTTGTCACGCTTGACAACGGCCAAGCTCACAAGCTCGTGATCGGCGGCTACGACTTCAACCGCAGCAACCTCTACGCGCTGGCCGATCCAGCGACCGGAAATCCGAGCGAGTTGCAGGTGGTGACGGTTTCGCCAGATTTTGACAGTGCGGTGAATCGATCGATCCCCGAATGGAAACAATCGCCCCCCTCCCCAACGCCTCCTCCAACCGATTCTCCGGCGGTTGATCCGGCGATCGAGTCGCCAACAGCATCGCCAACTGAGTCGCCAACTGAGTCGCCAACTGAGTCGCCAACGGCATCGCCGTCACCTGCCGCATCGCCTTCTCCGGCCAGTTCTTCGACTCCAACGAGTTCT
>JAAUTJ010000027.1 GCA_012031475.1 Leptolyngbyaceae cyanobacterium SM1_3_5
ATGATAGAGGCGGGAAGTTGGAAGCATTGTTTGACTGATGTTGTGTGGTTACTTCTCAGCCTAAACTAGCCTCCACTTCCCGCCCAGCTTTCGTCTCAGCCTTCAGTACTTTTGTCAGTCAAGCAGGTCGATGCCCTTTTAGCGATCGACCCCACTCAATTCAAAGGCTGCGATCTGATCGTCGATGAAGTCGTGCAGGTCTTGCGGCACTTGCTCACGTCCTCCACCTGCAACCGAGATGGAATGCGCCCGCTCCTGCTGGCACGATTTGCCCAACTGGTGCGATCGGCACGTCGGGTGATTGTGGCGGACGCTGACCTTGATAACGCCACCCTGCACTACTTGCAGCAGTTGCGTGGCGAGGAGGATAATTCCGTCTTCCTGATTCGCAACGACTACCAACCCCAAGGCTATGCGGTCTACTCGATCGACTCGCCCGATTCGAGCGCCTTGATCGCCCAACTGCTGAGCGCCCTCAACAACCTGCCACCGGGAAAAGTGCTGTTCGTGACCACTGACAGCTTGCAAAAGAGCAAGCATCTCGCTCACGTGATTGGGCAGCAGTGTCCCGGCAAGCGGGTTTTGGTCATCAATTCCCACACCAGTAGCGGGCAAAGCGAGCAGGCTTTTATTAAAAATCCTGACCCTGAGCTTGCGAACTACGACGTTGTGATCGCAACGCCTTCACTGGGGACAGGAGTGAGCATCGAGGCGCAGGGCGTGATCGAGTCGGTCTACGGCATCTTTACGGGCGGCTCCTCCACCGATGCAGACATCGCCCAAGCGCTCAGTCGGGTGCGTGAACCTGTCGATCGCATCCTCTGGTGTGCCAAGCGCGGAACCAACTTCAGCAAGGTCAGCCGCAGTCCCAATGCGATCGAACTCAAGCGCCACCTTCAAGAACAAACCAGCGTTGCGGCCAGCCTGGTCAAACTGAGTTTGAGTGACACTACGCAAAGCAGGATCGAAGCCTACGATTGGCAAAGCGATGTGCATCTGAACTTGTGGAGCCACTTCACTGCTGCTCAGAATCGATCGATGCTTGATCTACGAGATGCCCTGCTCGTCAGACTTAGGCAGGAAGGGCATTGTGTCACCATCGAGGCCGTAGAATCCCATGCGGCCATGAAGCTACTGCTGAAGGCGACCAGTGAGGAACTGAAGCTGATTGACGCAGAAGCGATCGCCAATGCCGAGGCGCGAACCCATGCAGAGGTCAAGCTGCTAGAGGCAAAGGAGTCGCGAACGGCTGAAGAGAATCGGGAAATTGCCAGCTTCTACCTGCGCGAATTCTACGGCCTCGACACGCTCACAATTGAGGATGTCTTGGCCGATCGCAATGGCCGACATCGCGGGGAACTGCTCAACCTCGAAGCACAGCTTCAGCCCGAAACCGCACTCGATCGGACGGCAAAAGCGCTGGAGAAGCAGGCAAATTGGAACCAGGGATTGTGCCCCTGGGATATCAGCGGAGCGATGTTGCGGCAGGCCATGCGCGAACAGATCGGACTGCCTGTGTATCTTGACCCCGATCGCGAGTGGACGAAGTACGATTTGGCGGCTCAGGCGGCGATCGCACGACGCTATGTAGACGAAATCAAGCAACTATTCCATCTGACCATCAAGCCCGAAATGAGCGATGTGCAGATTGTTCACCAGTTGCTGAGCCAGATGGGGGTGAAGGTGGCCTTTCGCTGGAGTCGTAGGGTCGCGGGGCATGAAGGTGAAAAGCTCAGAGTGTATCGGCTCGATGCCGATCGCTGGCAGGCCGCGATCGACATCCTAGAGCGGCGAAGGGCACGACGCGAAAGGCTTGCACCCTCGTCAGCAGACGCGGCGGAAACTGGATCATCCCCACGTCTAATACCTCAAAACCAGTTGGGTGATCCACCTCCACAGACAGCCGAAACCGCCCAAAACAGCGATGCTTGGCTGACGCCGGACTCGCTAGCCGATGTGCGATCGATGTGGGAGAGTGCCGCATCGGAAGAAGAACGAGCCGAACTGCGGCAATCGATTCCCGCCTACGTGCTGAAGCGGGCGATTGCCTGAAGTTAGCCGCTACATCAAGCCATTTCCGGCACACTCCGGCGCGATGAAAAACCCCACCCATCGGTGCGGTTCGCGGAGCGTTGCCAATTCTGGGTTTGTCAATCAGTTTGTGTCAAGGGTGAAATTGGTCGGTGGGTAATCGCTCATCGATCGATGCGACGATTGCGATCGCGCAAAGCCCGTTCACTCGATCGCAGGTGCTTGATGCTGTAGCCCGCGATCGAGTGCATCGCGAAGATCGCTCATGATCCCTTTGAGACTGACGAGAACCCCTTCAAGCGACTCATCCTCAATCCAACTGCTCAGTTGCAGCGTGTCATTGAGATAAAGACTGGCCGAAAAAGTGCCGTCCTTGTAGTCCAGTACTGTGATCGAGGGGTCAATAAATCGACTTTCGCTCACCACCTTTGCACAAGCGGAGTCGCTGGACAATCGCCACTCCAGCCCCGGAAAATGTTTGGATAGCAGCGCTGGGTCGATCGCCATCGCCTCACCCCGTCCCCACAACTTCTATCCGTGATTATCGCGCATCGCTTCTGCCATTGGGTCGTGGGGCGAATCGGGTTCAGGTGGGCGCGACCCATCGAGTTTGCCTGCACAATGGCGACTGTAGCGCTTGGGCAGTGGCATCAGCGGCAACCCGACCGCAACCGCGCTCCGCGCAGTCGCGCAGCGACAAGCGATCGCCATCGCGCTGTTTGGCCTCGCTCAAAATTGGCGCGATGGCGGTGTCAAGTAGCAAGGTAGGGTAGCCATTGAGCAGATCGATCGCGGTTGTCTAAGGCTGATCGAGCGAGATCTCTTTGTCAACGCCGCCTTACTGCTGGATGTACCGCTCAATACGGAGCTTCAAGGGTTTCAGCCGCTCAAATCCCGCGATCGAGAAGCGGTACTGGCTTTTTGCCGCCCCGTCCAGACTTGACAATATTCCACGATCTCGCCGCACAGCCTCTGTCTGGTTTTTGGAATTCACTACACCTCAAATCAACAACGTCCAATTATCGTCTAGTTAAATTGATTGTTTTGTTGATTGTTTGTGAACTAAAGCTACGGAATCCTTCTCGCCGATAGCCACCAGGACAGATTAGAGGCGGATTTGTCCCGAATCCGCCTAAACTACGGAAGTAGTTAAAGGAGGCATTTCTCACGCAGAAAATCTCCGTCCCAGACCAAACAGAGTTTGTCCAATTATTATTGGAATCCACAGATCTCGCATAGTAACGATGGCTGATATAGTACAGGTTGTTACCACGAACAACTCGGTTGGCTGGTTCATTCGTCACCCTAGAACAGCCCCCTGGATTGATTTCCCACCACCCCCTGACGTTGTAGTTGGTAGAGGCATCATCAACGTTTTGACCAATGTTGGTATCATGTGGAACCGCATTGGCACACCCACACCCCGTGCAAAATCTGGAACGGTCGAAGAGTTTGGACGAGCTGTGACGGCTTTGAGGCGCGGGGGAAAACCACAAGTTTGGTTTTACTTCCGGCAATGGCCTACCAATCTGACGACGACGGAACAATTGCAGCAACGAGCAGATGTTTTAGAGTTTCAGAAAAAATTTCGGCGCGGCAACGGATTATATCGGGATTATAAAACCCCGGCTGACTTCAAAAATCAGTTCCGTGAGCAACTCATCTTCTGGCTGAATCAGCGAACGCAGAAAGTGCCCAAACCTCGCGCCACCGCTAAAAAACAAACTCAAAAGTCGCCAAAGACAGCGGCAAAAGCTCAACTAGTAGCGGTCGTGGGCGATCGCAGCAAAACCACTTCAGCCGCAGCGACCGCCACAGCAGCGACGAACAAGACTTCGAGAACGCCGCGCAAAACTGCACCCTCAAAACGGAGCGCGTCCCAAAGTGCAAGGACGGTGAAAACTCCAGGCAAGTGGGTCATGCTGAATGAAAAATTCTTCCAAACAGAGTCAACTACAACTCAGTCTGACCAAAGCATCGTGCTTCGAGT
Source organism: Leptolyngbyaceae cyanobacterium SM1_3_5 (assembly GCA_012031475.1). Taxonomy (GTDB): domain Bacteria; phylum Cyanobacteriota; class Cyanobacteriia; order Elainellales; family Elainellaceae; genus JAAUTJ01. The sequence continues at coordinate 4,022 of JAAUTJ010000027.1, forward strand.
GGCAGCGAAGGATCTAGAGCAGTCTGCTGAACTGAAAGCGCTTTACTCTGGTGAGGCGTATGGCCGCAAACAGATTGCCTATGCCGATCAACATCATGCGGGTGTGATGCAAGTAGTGTCACTAGAATCTAAATCGATCGCAGGCAAAACCCACTTTGACATCAAGCTTGCGCCCGATCAGCGATCGCAAAATAATAGCTTTGTGATGGAGTCCAGCTACAACGGTCATACAGCCAATGAGATCGCACAACTGCGGGTTCGTTGGATGCTGTTGAATGAAGCGCTGCCTAAAGATTTGGGACGCTTCTTTCCCGCTCAGATTACTGATGCTTACGGCCATCGCGTGACGATCGAGAACAGCATTTTTCCTGAACTTTGGGTGAAACTGCAATCGCAATCGCGGTCGTTTCTGCCGAAAGCTTGGCTGTGGGCGGTTTATCACTTGAAGCAGAGTCAGCTTGTGGAAGACGTTTTGGCCTTGGAACTTGGCCCCATCAAAGACAAGGTAATGCCCGTCCGATTTCGGGGCAGGCGCAGACAGTCCTACGTCAACCAGGAACCCTTCACGATTGACGTTATGGGAAACTGCCCTCTGAGCGTTTGAGCGATCGATCACCTGTTTTGCACACATGGCAATGTTCTTCAAGCTTTTAGCCTCGATTCAGCCCAAGCGCTTGGGAATCACGTTTGCCAGTATTTTCGGATTCATTTGGCTGTTTCTAGAGCCAGCCGGACTGTTCTTACCTCAGTGGTTGAACTGGGGATGGTGGGGATATGGGGGGCTGGTTTTGATTTCCTTGCTGGTGGCGATCGCGCTGAGTCTGCCGCAACTGTCGATGGCTCGGTCACTATCTGCCGCTGATTGCACGATTGCAATTAAAGTTGGCGATTTGTTTGATGAACCAGGGCATTTGGTGATTGGGGCGAATGATGTGTTTGACACGGAATTAGGCGAGGTGATCAAGCCTTCCAGTGTGCAGGGGCAGTTGCTCACGCGCTTGTATCATGGCGATCGCCAACGCTTGGATCAAGAAATTGAAATGGCTTTGGAACCGTTGAAAGCGGAGAAAAAGCGGGAGCCGAACAAGCGTAAAGGCAAGGCTTGGCGCTATCCGATCGGGACAACGCTGGCTTTGGGAACGCCAGATCGACGCTACTTTCTCAATGCCTACGGCTACATGACGAATGATCTCAGAGTGAAATCAACTGCTGATGATATCTGGCGATCGCTCAGTTGCTTATGGGAGCAGGTGCGACTGAAAGGGCACGGCTTACCCGTTGCGATTCCGGTTGTGGGTTCAAACCTGGCGCGGACGAATCTGCCGCGAATGATGCTGATTAAGCTGATTGTGATCTCGTTTGTCGCTGCGTCGAAGAAGGATTTCGTGACGACGAAGCTAACCGTTGTCATCCATCCTAATGACCTGCATTCTGTTGATCTCTATGCCCTTGAGGATTTTCTGGACTCCGCCTGCTTCTAATGGGGAAGTGACAAAGCTAAAACTGCACATCAGCAAAAAGCTAAAAAGCTAATTTTAGCTTTTTAGCTTTTTGCCTTTGACTAAATTTAGTGTAAGCTAAACCGCGAGAAGCTGTTGAAGTGCCGTCTCCATCAACCGATCGCTCCCAATTTGAGCTTGCCGTAAATCGGCTTCGAGTCGATCGCACAAGGCCATGAGGCGATCGACTTCGGCAACAATACGCTTTTGTTCAGCTAAAGGTGGAACTGGAACCAAAATTTTATTTAACTCATCCTGATTGATCTTGGGCATTGCAACGCGAGTATCACTTTTCACAGACATACTTAAGAATGTTGAGGACAGCATATACTTGAGAAGAAAACTTGCATCGATATGGGCGTTGATTGGGTACATATCGGCACTGCATAATCCATCAAAACTGACGATTACAACTTTTGCTAAATTTGGGCGAATTTTGGAGTAAAGAATCTGTCCGCTAAAGAACCGATGATTGCTACTACGAACTTCATCCTCTCGAACAGTTCGATACGAAAGCAACCTTCCAGATTGTTTTTCTATGTTATCTGGTGCAACATGAGGAAAATCTAAGTATGACTCTGGCTTAACTAAGTTTGAGGCAATAGTTGCTACATCTTGAAATCTAGCCCACTGCCAATTCGTAGGAATTCCAAAAGGTGAATTTTCCAAATCAATTGGAGGAAGTAAATCAAGTTTTCTGCCTTTTTTTTCGTTTTTTAATTGCTTTGTAATCCTCAGATTTTTAAGCAGTATTTGGGCTGGCTCATCATTAGGATATTGTGGAACGAGTTTGCCTTGAACAGCGAGTTGAAGGATTGCTTGGCGGAGTTTGGTGATATTTTCGGGGAGGCTATAGAGAAGGTCGAAGTGGTTGTAGATGCGTTGCCAGTGGTGGGTGAAGTCGTCGGGTGTAGAAGTGGTGAGGAGTTGAGCGATCGCCCCCTCATTCAAGCGGATGGTGTGCGATCGCCACTTCCTCTGCCGCTCCTCCAACTCATCACAAAGCTTCATGAGTCGATCGACTTTGGCAACAATGCGTTTTTGCTCTTCACAGGGTGGAAGTGGGATGAGTATTTCTTTGATTTTGCCTACATTAAGATTTGGTTGAGCACCACCTGCTGCTAATGCTCGTAACTCTTCATACTTCTTCTTGAATACGTGTTTGATATACGCTCGTAACTCTTCAGTTGTTTCAATTAAAGTTACAGTGGCGCAAGCCTGATTTACAGTAGTTTCAATTTTCAACTCGGAGATTTGACCTCGTGTTTTTCCTTGCCCATACAGCGCAATAACTAACGTACCAATCGGATACATTTTCAGTCGGTAGTCAGATAAAGCAGTTGCAGTAATGTAAGTTTCTGCTCTGCTAATAAAATCTTGAGATGTAGCAGCACTGGTAATCCAAGGAATGTTTCCGTCCACATAATATTTGTAATCTGATGTAAGAGGAGTGCTACCTGTACCGACATTAGAAATATCATCTACTCGTACCCATTTCCAACCTTGAGGAACTTCATAGGGGATTTCATCAGCTTCAATAGGTAGCAAAGAAGATTTCTTGACCTTTTTCTGCTTTATGAGCAAATCTTTCTTTTTTCTAATCCTTTCAATTAGCTTTGAAACTGGTTCATCGTTTGGATCTTGCTCAACTAGTTTTCCTTGAACGGCGAGTTGTAGAATCAATTCTCGTAGCTTTGGTACTGCATTTGGGGCATCTGTCAGTAGTTCAAACTGCTTAAAGAACGTCTCGATCATGTGTTGCTAGTGGCGAGAGCGGGTTGGAAGGGTTGGAGGAGAATGCCGAGGATTTTGTCGATTTGGCTGATGTAGTATTCAGTTAAATCGATTTCCAGCCGATCGCCCTCCAGCATCAAAAATCGCCAGTTTGTGCCGCTGGTGACAACGCCATAGATTCGATCGATCGCGTTGCCCGCCTGCTGATTAAATTGCTGAGCGCCCACCATCGTTGCCGCGCACTGTCCCAAACCGCCGATGATATCTTCCTTCTTCGCTTCCACGATCGTTGCCACTGGCGCACTGATAAATAGCTGCTCTTGAGCCGCAGAAATCAAAAAATCACAAAACCCTACCAATCCCTGCTCGGCATTAACATTAAATTCCGTTCCCGAAAACAGCGAAATTTGATTGTTTCGCTGAAGCTTCACCTCGGCCAACACGGGCGCAATCAAAAACTCCGATCGCGCTTTTTCCGTGCCGATCGCCGTTGCCAAAGTCGTATATCGCGCCAACGCTTCCGCCAAAAAAGCCGAAGGCGAAACGCCTGCGATCGCATCAAACAGTCCGCGCTGTTCCGTCAGGTTCAGCCCAAACGCCTGTTTTGCTTTCGCTAAAGTAAAGTCGCTATACGCCATCGGTTCCTCCCAGTGCGGCCATGAGTTCCTGTTTTAAAGCATTGCGGGTTTCTCCAACAGCGGCGAGTAGCAGTTGATGCTCTGAAAGCATTTCATCGAAATCTTGATGTTCCGCGTCGATCTGGTGCGGATTTTTGATGTCGAGATTGTAGTTGCTGGCGCGGATTTGCTCGATCGACACCTTCCAGGCAAACTGATTTTCCGTCCGGTTGTGCCACCACGCTTTTTCCGGCGCAAACTCCTCAATCCGAATCGGCTTGGTTTTGTTGTAGGACTTTGCCCCCTCCGGATACGGATGCTCGTAGTACCAAACCTCGCTCGTCGGCTTGCCCTTGGTGAAAAACAGCAGATTCGTCTTGATGCCCGTGTAGGGATTGAACACGCCATTTGGCAGGCGCACGATCGTATGCAAATCGCACTCCGAGAGCAGCTTCTCCTTGATGCGCGTCTTCACGCCCTCACCAAACAATGTGCCATCGGGCAGCACGATCGCCGCTCGTCCCCCTGGCTCCAGCAGGTGCATAATCAGTACTAAAAACAAATCCGCCGTTTCCCTGGTTCGCAGCGTGGCCGGAAAATTCGCCTCGATGCCGTCTTCCTCCATGCCGCCAAACGGTGGATTGGTGACAATCACCTGCACTCGCTCAGAGGGCGCATAATCGCGCAGCGGCCTCGCTAAAGTATTGTCATGCCGTACAGCAGGCACATCGACGCCATGCAGCAGCAGATTCGTCACGCACAGCAAATGCGGCAGCGGCTTTTTCTCCACGCCAACGATCGATCGGTGCAGTCGCAGTTCGTCCTCACCCTGCATCGGCGCATGGTCGCGAATATGCTCCAGCACGCAGGTTAAAAAGCCGCCCGTCCCGCAGGCCGGATCAAGGACGCGATCGCCCAGTTGCGGATCGACCTGCTCGACCATAAACTGCGTCACCGCACGCGGCGTATAGTATTCTCCGGCATTACCCGCGTTTTGCAAGTCGCGCAAAATCTTTTCGTAGATGTCGCCAAACAGGTGTTTATCTTTCGAGTTGTTAAAGTCAATTTCGTTGAGCTTGTTGACGACCTGCCGCAGCAGCGTCCCGTTCTTCATGTAGTTGTAGGCATCCTCAAACACATCGCGCACCACTTTCGCACGCGGATTGGCAGGCGCGATCGGCAGTTCCTTGAGCGTCTTAAATAGCACGTTATCGACAAAATCGAGCAGCGTTTCGCCCGTCATCCCTTCAGGGTTCGCCGCCCAGTTCCGCCACCGGAGCGCTTCGGGGATGGGCGATCGATACTCGTCTCGCGTCATTTCATACTCCGCCTCCTGGTCGTCAAAGATTTTGAGGAAAATCATCCACACCAGTTGGCTAATCCGCTGGGCATCGCCATCCACCCCGGCATCCTTTCGCATGATGTCCTGGATGGTCTTGATCGTCGTGCCAATTGCCATTGCCGCTACCTGCCGATCACCGTTTGTCCCAAATGCTTGAGAATGCGAACCACATCGACTAGCTCATTCCCCGGAGTCAGCAGCGAGAATACCCTGGAAAGGGAATAGGTCGGCGTTCCCTCGCGGATTAACTTTACAAAGACGAACTCACTGCCATTGGCGATCAACCCAAAACACTCGGAGTGAGGACTTGCTAGCATATAGCTCAAAATTTGAGGGAGCGCCGCAGTTAAGGAAAAGCGACTCATTTTAGATTCCACCACCACCACCCACAGTAGCTCTGAAATGACCAGAACATCGATCTGCCCAGTGACCACCGTTCCGTCTTCATCCAAGCTGCTGATTTGGGTTCCCACCTCGGTCTTGATGCGAAATGGCGCTTGATAAAATCCTGCTAAATCTAGCAAAGGGGACAACACGACCATTTTGACCGCTTCCTCAGAGACAGGCGGAAAGGTGATCAGGTTTTCATAGTTCGATCGCACTCGTTCTAAAAGCCGAATTTCTTCCTCGGTGACTTCGATCGATGCCTGCGTCCACTCAGAAAAGAACTGGCGATCGTGAGTAATGACTAGCCCAAAATTTTGAGCCAAATCTCCAAGTGTGACTTCACCTGCTTTCAAAGTTTGTACCATGTCCCACCTCTGATTAGTACTTTCGCTCTATCCTACCGTGTAGAAATTCCTAAGCAACGCGATAAAGTTCCGTTTGAAGTTCCCGCAAGGCCGCGAGGTATTCCGGCTTGCTGCCAAAGCGTCGGATGATCTCGATCGGCGTTCCCAAATCCTTGATCGGCTTCACCTTCAGCACGTTCAAATCCTCCAAATTCGTCAGCCCCTCATCCGCATATTTGTCGAGCAACGCTTCTAGGACGGCTCGCGCTTCCGCTTGGTAGCGCGTGAAGTAGTCGCGCTTGCGAACGGCCTCGGCTCGCTGCTTGCGGCTCAAGGGCGGCTGGTCATAGGCAATGTGGCAAATCAAGTCAAACGGGTCAAAATCCTTGCCCACCAGGTCGGCCAACGCCGCCAGCACAATGCCGCGCTCCTCAAGCTCACGCACGATCGCCTGCTGCTGATCAGCCTGACTCCAGCGCGACAGAAAAGCGTCGATCGTGGCGAACTCCTGCCGCACCGTTTTGCGCGTAAAGTCGCGAATCGACTCGGTGATCAGCTTGCCATCCGCCCCGTAATACTGCACCCGCTCCCGCAAAATCGCGGCGTCTTCATTCGCGATCACGTACTTGACGCGCCCGCTGCCCCCAGCCGGATCGAGAATCACCACGTCCTCGCCTTCCTCTCCCTCTGCATCATCTGGCGGCACGATCGACTCGCCTGATTGCGGCTCATAGATCTGCACGGGATCGCCATCAAATTCCGGGTCGGCAAATAACTCAGTCGCCTTTTTGAAATCCAAAATCGTGAAGTAAAGCTTGTCGTAATCTGCGTTGATGCGCGTCCCTCGCCCAATAATTTGCTTGAACTCGGTCGGCGACTGAATGCGGCGATCGAGCACAATCAGCTTGCAGGTCTGGGCATCGACTCCGGTTGTCATTAGCCTGGAAGTCGTCACAATCACGGGATAGCGCTCGGTCGGCAAAATAAAATTGTCCAGTTCCGCTTTGCCTTCGGCATCATCCCCGGTAATTCGCATCACGTACTTGCGATTTTGAGCGACCTGATCAGAATTCGCCTTCACCAGTTCATGCCGCATCCGATCGGCGTGGTCAATGTCTTCGCAAAACACGATCGTCTTGGCAAATCGATCGCCGCTTTCGTGCAAAAACTGCGTCACCCGCTGCGCGACCAGTTCAGTGCGCCGCTCGAAAACAAGGGTACGATCGATGTCGCGCTGATTGTAAATGCGATCTTCCACTTCGCGGCCATACTTGTCGCGCTGTCCTGTCGCAGGTCGCCAGCCCTCCAAATCCTTGTCGATGTCCACCCGCACCACCTTGTAGGGCGCGAGAAATCCGTCTTCAATCCCCTGCTTGAGCGAATAGGTGTAGATTGGATCGCCGAAGTAGTCAATATTCGAGATTTCTTTCGTCTCTCGCGGCGTGGCCGTCAAGCCAATCTGCGTCGCTGAGGAGAAGTAGTCTAAAATCTCGCGCCAAGCCGAATCCTCTGCCGCGCTGCCTCGGTGACACTCATCCACAATCACCAGATCGAAGAAATGGCGCGAAAACTGCTTGTAAATGTCCTGCTCTGGCTTGGTTCCCGATATGCCTTGGTACAGCGCCAGATAAATCTCATACGACTTATCGGCCTGCCGCTTGACGATTTTCGTCATCGCCGACCCAAACGGCTTGAAGTCGTTCGTCTTGGTCTGGTCTACGAGAATGTTGCGATCGGCCAAAAACAAAATCCGCTGTTTGGCTTTCGACTTCCACAGCCGCCAAATAATTTGAAAGGCCGTAAACGTTTTCCCGGTTCCCGTTGCCATCACCAGCAAAATCCGCTGCTGCCCTTTGGCGATCGCCTCGATCGTTTTGTTAATCGCAATCAGTTGGTAGTAGCGCGGAATCTTGCCGCTGCCATCGCTGTAGTAATCCTGCGTGACGATTGATTCGATTTCCGGCGCAATTCCCTTCCAGGTGCAGTAGCGCTGCCAAAGCTGCTCCGGTGAAGGAAATTCATTTAGCGCTAATTCCCGTTCGATCGGTGTGGACGCTCCGGTGCGATCGTGTTCGACAAACGCATCGCCATTCGAGCTATACACAAACGGCACGTCAAGCATCTCGGCGTACTTTAACGCCTGCTGCATCCCTTTTCCCACTGGCTCATTGTTGTCTTTGGCTTCAACAATGGCGAGCGGCATATTTGGCTTGTAATAAAGAATGTAGTCTGCCCGCTTCGACTCGCCACGACTGACCAGCTTGCCGCGCACGTTCACCCGCCCCTGCGTGAACGTCACCTCTTCGCGCACCTGGGTTTGCACATCCCATCCTGCACCCGCGATCGCAGGCGTGATGAACTTGGTGCAAATATCTCGCTCACTGAGGTCTTTTTTATGGATGGCTGACATGGAAAGCTGAGCAGGCAGTATTAGTTTTGCAACAATGTTGACTGAATCGATAAGTGCTGGAACTAGAAGCACTCTCCTGATTCGGTTCTAACCCATGAAGCGGTGGGCAGCCAATTCGCTACGGATTTTCACCATTTTACTTGTGTAAAACTACGGCTCAATAACAACCCGCAAGCAGGGTGGCAATTGCTATCGGTGGAACACTTGGCTTTGAGTTCCGCAGATCGGTTTGCTCTACTGTGTGAGCAATTGCTGGGCGATCGCATTCGTTGGCACACCCAGCCGCCGCAGTTCAGCGACACCCATCGCACCACCGCCCTTTTCCAAAATCCGTCAGCTTTCATCGCGCCTGAGCAGCGTTTGCCCTCCAGTTTCACCATACATCCAGCTTGCGAGTGCATCGTTGCCGACAATGCGGAGCGCAAAGACTTCAGCTTGTGCTGTACCGCCTCCCTCTCGAAGCGATTGCAGAACCAGTCTGGTGATTTGGTCGCGATCGGTTGCCTGTGCGAAGTGCATTGGTTTCTGAATCAGCGCAGTGTAGGCGATCGCCTCTGTCGTCAAGGCCGTAAGCAGCCCCAAAGCCAAGCCGACAGTAAATTTGAGTGACATGGTGAATGCTTGAAAAGGTTACCCTAGCAGAGCAATTTCCCCAGGCGTTGCTCCTCAAACTGTGGAGGAAAATTCTCAGGCTCACAATTCTGGTTGCCGCTGTTTTGGCTTCTGGCGTTGCTGCTGTTCACGGTTGGCCTGGTCGCAATCGAAATTCTGCTCGTCTTCCGGCTTAACTTGGTTAATCGCCACCTTCCAGCCTTCAGGAGTCTTTTCATCTTGAGCGATGATTTTGCCGTTTCCCCCTGAAGAGTTGTCCGTAATGGTCAGAATGTGCGATTTGGCATCGAGCTTCACCAAGTAGCGATCGTCCGCAAATGTGAGTTCTTTGCGTTTTTGATTCTTCAAGCGCTGGCGGAAATGTTGGAGCATCGATCGAGCCGCAGCGTGTGAGTCGAAGTCGATGGGTGCTGGGTTTGGTGTAGCGGGTGCTGAAGCTGCTCGTGATTCGGGTGGAGCAGGTGCAGCTTCCGGCGCTCTGGTCACGGGTGCGGAAGTCTGGATCGGTTGTGTCTGGTTGGCAAGTTGGCGCAGCTCGACTGCCATAGGCTGATCCGGTGTGGTTTCTGGTTGGGGCTGTGGTTTGGCAGTGGTGATGGTTTGCTCGACGCGATCGCGGGTGTAAGCTTTGCCCAATTGGTAGCCTGCGAAGTGTCGCCCCTCAAGCTCAAAGCTCCAACCGCGCTTGCTTTCACGCAACGATATGTTCATTGGTTGCAATGCGGATCGAAACTCATCGAGGTTGGCTGATTGCTCGATCGCCTGGTCAAGGAAGGTCTGGAGTTGTTGCCGTGCGGAAGGCTGGTGCTGCTTGTGGGATTGATGGTACTGACGAGGTGCATCGCCACGCCGATCGACCTCCCAGCTACAAGGGATGGCTTCCAGCCCATAGTCCTGCTCCAGCTTACGAACGACCCTTTCAATCTTGGGGAAGTACAAGCAAACCGGATGCGCGTTGATCGAAGGCGAGTCAAAGCGGTTAATCACAAAATGCAGATGCGGTCGTTCTTGTCCATCTTGAAAATCTGCGTCTGTGTGCAGAACGGCGATCGCCTGATGATTGTCCACACCCATTCCTTTGAGGAAATCGCGACTCAGGTTGAACCAGTCCATCCCAGCGAGTTGATCACCTTGAGCGGGCGAGAGCGCAATGTGGTAGCAAGGTTTGTTGCGACCCTGAGCGATCGCCGCCATCGCCTTCGCCACTTGGAGCGCATCGCCCCGCACTGCCGTCGCTTCATTGGTGTAAATCAGTTTCGCGTCTTCCTTGCCCAAGACGTAGCGCAGCGTCGCCTCGAAACTGCGATTGAGGAGGGTCTTAGCGATCACGATCGGTTCACCTCCTGCTGAATCTGCTCAAGGAGGGCAAACGTTTCAGAGAAGAGAGTCTGAGCTTCATCGTCACCGGGCGCAAGCTGCGTTTGGATTGCGAGGAGATTGGCGCAAGCTTTGCGGCTGGCCGTTTGGAGCAGTGCCCGATCGATCGGTGTGCTGTTGCTTGTTCGTGCAAAAGTCGCACGTAGCGAGAAATCGGAAGCTGTTTTGCTTTGGCCGCCGCTTGAATGGCTTGGCGTTCTGCTTCCGAAGCACGGAAATAAATTCGTTTCGATCGATTGGCACTCACAGGCGCATTCACAAGCAACAGCTTTGAAATTCAGCATAAAAAAATTACTTTGTTTGAATGCTCTGTCGTTCGATCGAGATTAGACGCGATCGAGTTTGCCGCAGGAATAAAATGTACGCACGTTTAATTTGCTTGCCCTAATTCTCAGTCGTTCGATCGGTTTATAACTCTGCAAAATTCTGCTAAAAACTGCGAAATTCTCATACAAAAATCAGTCATTTTTACTAATTTCTACTGATTTTTACTGGGTGATGAGCGGTGTTACCTTTTTTCTTTGCACGAAAGATAATACGGTTTCATATTGTTATTCGGCTATTTGCATCAGACTGTATAAGTTGTCGTTTCCCTCGTTAGATAGAGGAATTTTCAAATTGAAAGCAACGATAAAAAGAGAGTGCTACATCGACTGTATCTCTCATGCCAAGTGCCACTCTTCAAATCGGCTGCGATGTTGGATCGTCCCTTTCCAAAATTATCTACGCGATCGATGGCAAGCACCCTCAAACTTTGATGATGGAGCCAGATGTGATCGAGCTACCTGCGAAGTCGGTTGAGGGTTTGAGCTTGACAGCGCGACCTGAAGATCAAGCCTGGGTCAAACTCGATCGGGATGCCGCAAACGTGCAGGTGTGTGGCTTTTTGGCACGGCAATATTTAGCGATTGAGCGAATCGAATTGCTCAAGTACGAGCAAGCGCTCTATAAATTCTTGGCCGCAGTCGGTGCGATCGCGGCGAAAGAACAGGTCGATCGACTCTCGATCCAGGCGGCAATGCTGCTGCCCTACGGCGAGATCACCAGCCGTGATGTGGTGCAACAGCAACTCGCAACGGGCATCAAGAAATACTATTTTCAAAACACGCTGATTCGCGGACGGCTGGATTCATTTCAATGCCAGCCCGAAGGCGGTGGAATGTTGATGAAGCTGGTTGGTCAGTACGGTCAAGATTGGCTGCTCAGCAAGCGAGTTGTGATTCTGATGTTTGGTTATCGCAATATAAGCTGCATTAGCTTTAATCGCGGCATGATCGAGCGGCAACACTCCGGTACAAGTGATTTAGGCTTTGTCAAGCTGATTGATAAGGTAATTGCTCGCAGTGCCGGACAAAATCGGCAAGCACTTATTGAAGCGATCTATAAGATTGGTGCAGATGTGCAATCTGATCATCCAGAGTTGCGCTGCCTAATTCGCTCAAGTCAGTCGGAAAATGTTGAAGCTGAAGCAAAAATGCTGGTCGATGCCATCAAGTCGGCTCGACACGAGTATTGGACAGTTGTGCAGAGTTGGCTCAATTCAGTCGTTCCGAGCGAAGTCAAAGAGCTTGTCATTAGCGGTGGAACGGCACTTTATCTCAAAGGCGAACTCGACCGCTTCTTTGCCTGGGCTGAACCAGAATGGATCACATCCTCTGATTTGTTGCAATCCACTGATGCCGCCGATCAAATTCGCTTTGCTGACGTTACAGCGCTATTTAAGTCTGCATTTTCTACCGAGAAAGCCGCATGAAGACAGACAAATCGCAATTCTTGCAAATTCGCGTCCAGATTAAGCCTTCGTCTCGGTTGGGATTAGCTTGCCAACATCTAATCGATCAAGACCTCAACCAAAATGAGGAAGTTAAACAGTTTCTCGAAGCCGCCTTTTACCCACTTGCCATGAGCAGTCAAGGCAAGCTGACCCGCGAAATTGCCGCCTTGTGCATTGGCAAGCTCAACGGCTACATCAAGGCGATTGAATCGGTGAGCGGCATTCAAGCCTCTCCTGAAGCGGGATTGACCTCGGCCAGTCAAGTTCCCGCCGTCGCGATCGAGGATGAAGCAGAGGATGAGTTGCCAGATCCCCCCAAAAATCCACCTCGTCCCCAAATCGACTTCGACCACATGCTGGGACTTACGCCGCTCCCTCCAATTGACTAAGTGCCCACCCATCGCCCCCCAGTTGCCGATCGCGCTGGTGCAAGCGAGGGGCGATGGGTGGGCACAAAACAGGGGCGATCGCCCCTGTTGCGCGTTTTTCTTTCGTAAAAACTTATTCAGGCTGTAATTCACTTTTCCTCTCCGCATCTGCTTGATCGGGTAGCACCAAGGGAAAGAAGGCCGCATAAGTAGGCGCATGGAACCGAGTTGCAACTTGAGTGGTTGGGTTGACCCCGATCACTTCAGTGTCGGGATAGTCGGCATCGATCGAACTGCCCATCTCACGCACCCGCAGGCGAATCCTAATCTCTTGCACCACAATTTCAATCGCTTGTGGGTCAATCGGATTGACCTGAAATTGCGATTGAGGCGACTGTTTAGATTGGCTCATGATTTGCCCTCAACGGCTGCGGCTTGGAGTATTTGTCGGATCGTATCGAGTGTAATCTTCTCGCGATACGTGGTGTTGTGGCCTGGTTTGATTCGCATTTGCGCGTAATGCTCATTCAATTCGGTTTGATGGTCAGCCAAAATGCTGCTCAGTTGCCCTTGGCTCTTCGTGATCGCCTTCAAGAAGTTCACCGTGACCTCGCGCTTGAGACGATGCGGCTGTTGGGTCTTGTCGATGTACTGGTTGTAGCGCTTCACCTCCTCGATCGCCTGAGTGACTTGCTGCTTGATTTGAGCTTTTTCAGCTTCGATTTCCGGCGACTTCGAGCGATTCGATCGGCGCTTGCTTTCAGTGGGTATTGCGGCTACGTCAATGCCTCGATCCTCCTGTTTCGGTGACTTGCGTGGCTGTCGAGTATCAAATTCTTTTTCGTTTCGTCTCAAATTAAATTTCGCACTTCAAAAGCTGAAACTATTGCTGTGCTTGAGTTTGAGTGTTGAGTAGTACAGCTTGATTGAGTGATGAATGTCGTATC